>CAJNCH010000001.1:0-211129 GCA_905221225.1 bacterium | reverse complement strand
CCGGAGAACCCACAACCGAAACCAGGAGAAGGAACACCGGAGAACCCACAACCGAAACCAGGAGAAGGAACACCGGAGAACCCACAACCGAAACCAGGAGAAGGAACACCGGAGAACCCACAACCGAAACCAGGAGAAGGAACACCGGAGAATCCACAACCTGAAACAGGAATCAATGTTATTCCACCAATACCTAGAATTGTGGAACGTTCAGGTGGAAATACTGTGGAAGTTGAAGTACCGAATAAAGACGCAGATACATTATCTATTACATTTACAAAACGAAATAGTGCTGAGAAAGAAACAATCGTTACTAAAAAAGATAATGGTACGTGGATGATTGAAAAAGCTCCAAAAGGAGTTACAATCAATCCGACAAATGGTCTTGTTTATATTCCAAGTAAGCAAATCGAACCAAAAACATATGTAGATACGCAAACAAAACATAAGAATAAAGAAAGTAAAATTGTTAGTGTTGTGCCGAATATTCATGATTTAAAAGAATTTGAGGCAACTACAGAATGGATTGACGTAAATGGGAATGTCTTGAAAACTCTTGAAAAAGGTATTCATAAGAAAGAGAAATTTGCTAGTTACGTTTGGTTAGAAAGTGTCCTTGAAGGAAACAAGATTAGACACATCTACTTTGAAGGAACACCATCAGTAGATAAACCAGAATATAAGATTACAGTATGGTTTGATGAAGATGGTAATCCAATTAAACCAGACCAACCTGGTACTCATGAATCAGGTGAAATCCCTGGATATAAATTTATTACGACTACGACAAAAGATGGTATTACAACTCATATATTTGAGAAAGTAGCGAATGGATCTCCAATTTTACCAGAAAGACCAACTAGTCATCCAAGGACTCCATCAAGTTCGCCATCAACTTCAACGCCAGAAAAACCAAACAAAGCTGAAACTCCAAGTCCAGAACAGCCTGCAAGCCCAGCACCATCTAAAGTTTCAGAACAAAAAGGTGAAGCAGTGGCTACAGCTACATCAGAAAAGACAGTAGATAGTGTAACATCTACGAAAGCATCTGATAAAGCAGAATTACCAAACACAGGTACAGAAGCTAATGCTAACCTTGCAGCACTTGGACTTCTTGGAGCCCTAAGTGGATTTGGACTTCTTGCTCGCAAGAAAAAAGAAGACTAAAAACTATGAGTTTTTAAGAAGATGATTCGTCATCTTCTTTTTTGATATTGAGTGCGATGAAAATCCTCTTTTTGAAGGATTACAGATTTTGAAATCTAATATTCCTTATAAAAGTTTTCTGTTTTGTAAAAGACATAAATAAAATTATGTATAATAGAGTTCTCATAGCCAAAAGACCATGCAAAAAAGGCTAATTTATGATAGAATAGAGGATAAGAAAGAAAACGTTTTAGAATTTTTCAATCCGAAGGAGATATATTATGGCTACTATTCAATGGTTTCCTGGTCACATGTCTAAAGCGCGTCGACAGGTGCAGGAAAATTTAAAATTTGTTGATTTTGTGACGATTTTGGTGGATGCACGCTTGCCTCTTTCTAGTCAAAATCCTATGTTGACCAAGATTGTTGGTGACAAACCAAAACTCTTGATTTTAAACAAGGCAGACTTGGCTGATCCAGCAATAACCAAGGAATGGCGTCAGTATTTTGAATCACAAGGAATTCAGACTCTGGCTATCAACTCTAAAGAGCAAGTGACTGTAAAAGTTGTAACAGATGCGGCCAAGAAGCTCATGGCTGATAAGATTGCTCGGCAGAAAGAACGTGGTATCAAGATTGAAACCTTGCGTACCATGATTATCGGGATTCCAAATGCTGGTAAATCAACTCTCATGAACCGTTTAGCTGGTAAAAAAATTGCCGTTGTCGGCAATAAACCAGGGGTTACCAAGGGACAACAATGGCTCAAAACCAATAAAGACCTGGAAATTTTGGATACACCGGGGATTCTCTGGCCTAAGTTTGAGGATGAAACTGTAGCTCTTAAGTTGGCCTTGACTGGAGCTATCAAAGACCAGTTGCTTCCTATGGATGAGGTAACTATTTTTGGCCTCAATTATTTCAAAGAACATTATCCAGAAAAGCTGGCTGAACGCTTCAAACAAATGAAAATTGAGGAAGAAGCGCCTGTTATTATTATGGACATGACCCGTGCTCTCGGTTTCCGTGATGACTATGACCGCTTTTACAGTCTCTTCGTGAAGGAAGTCCGCGACGGCAAACTCGGTAACTATACCTTAGATACATTGGAAGACCTAGATGGCGACGATTAAAGAAATCAAAGAACTCCTTGCTACGGTCAAGGAGTTAGAAAGCCCTATTTTTTTAGAACTTGAAAAGGATAATCGCTCTGGAGTTCAAAAGGAAATCAGCAAGCGTAAAAAAGCCATTCAGGCAGAATTGGATGAAGATTTTCGTTTGGAATCCATGCTTTCCTATGAAAAAGAACTTTACAAGCAAGGATTGACCTTAATTGCTGGTGTTGATGAGGTCGGCCGAGGTCCTCTGGCTGGGCCAGTAGTTGCTGCAGCCGTCATCTTACCTAAAAATTGTAAGATTAAAGGTCTCAACGACAGTAAGAAAATTCCTAAAAAGAAACATTTGGAGATTTTCCAAGCAGTTCAAGACAAAGCCTTGTCAATCGGCATTGGTATCATGGATAATCAGGTCATCGACCAAGTCAATATCTATGAAGCAACCAAACTGGCTATGCAGGAAGCAATCTCCCAGCTCAGTCCTCAACCTGAGCACCTTTTGATAGATGCTATGAAACTGGAGTTACCCATTTCACAAACTTCCATCATCAAAGGAGATGCCAACTCCCTCTCGATTGCAGCAGCTTCTATAGTAGCCAAGGTGACACGTGATGAATTGATGAAGGAATATGATCAGCAGTTCCCTGGCTATGATTTTACTGCTAATGCAGGATATGGAACTGCTAAACACCTGGAAGGCCTCACAAAACTAGGAGTTACCCCAATTCACCGGACCAGCTTTGAACCTGTTAAATCGCTGGTTTCAGGAGAAAAAGAAAGTTAAGTTAGAAGGAATGATTATGGAGGAACAGTCAGAAACACTCAGTTCCAAGAAAGAATTTGCCTTTGCCGAGAGTACCATATTATCCCAAGTTGGACGAGGAATCATCGTCGGTCTCGTTGTTGGGATCATCGTTGGATCTTTTCGGTTTTTAATTGAAAAAGGCTTCCACTTGATACAAGGACTTTATCAAGATCAAGCGCACCTAGTGCGCAATCTTTTTATCATTGGTCTATTTTATTTAATAGTTTGTTGGCTCAGTGCAAAATTAACTCGATCAGAAAAAGATATCAAAGGCTCAGGAATTCCTCAAGTTGAAGCTGAATTAAAGGGACTCATGACCCTCAACTGGTGGGGCGTACTTTGGAAAAAATATATTCTAGGTATTCTTGCAATCGCAAGTGGCCTCATGCTGGGGCGTGAAGGGCCTAGTATCCAACTCGGAGCAGTTGGTGGAAAAGGTATTGCCAAGTGGCTTAAATCCAGTCCAGTAGAGGAACGATCCTTGATTGCGAGTGGAGCTGCAGCGGGATTAGCCGCTGCATTTAATGCTCCCATTGCAGGGCTTCTCTTTGTTGTAGAAGAAGTCTATCACCATTTTTCACGCTTTTTCTGGGTCTCAACTCTAGCGGCCAGTCTCGTAGCAAACTTTATTTCTCTGCTCATATTTGGCCTAACACCCGTACTGGATATGCCTGATAATATCCCACTCATGACCCTAGACCAGTACTGGATTTATCTTGTGATGGGAATTTTCCTTGGATTGTCAGGTTTTCTCTATGAGAAAGCTGTATTAAACGTCGGAAGAGTTTATGATTGGCTTGGTCAAAAAATCCATTTGGATAGAGCTTATTATCCAATTCTTGCTTTTATTCTCATCATACCAGTCGGAATCTTTTTACCCCACATCCTTGGTGGTGGAAATCAGCTGGTACTTTCCCTAACTGAGCAAGATTTTAGTTTTCAAGTTCTATTAGCTTACTTTTTAATTCGCTTTATCTGGAGCATGATTAGTTATGGAAGTGGTCTTCCAGGAGGAATTTTCCTACCTATTTTAGCTCTCGGTTCCTTACTTGGTGCCCTAGTTGGTGTTATTTGTGTCAATCTTGGTCTTGTCAGTCAAGAGCAATTCCCTATATTTGTCATTCTAGGAATGAGTGGCTATTTTGGAGCAATATCCAAGGCTCCCTTAACTGCTATGATTCTGGTAACTGAAATGGTAGGAGATATTCGCAATCTCATGCCACTTGGATTAGTCACCTTGGTTGCCTACATCATCATGGATCTGCTCAAGGGTACACCAGTCTATGAGGCTATGTTGGAAAAAATGCTTCCTGAAGAAGCGACAGATGAAGGAGAAGTCACTCTCATTGAAATCCCTGTTTCAGATAAAATAGCAGGAAAACAAGTACATGAACTCAACCTACCACATAACGTACTCATCACCACCCAAGTCCATAATGGCAAGAGCCAAACAGTTAACGGCTCAACCAGAATGTATCTGGGGGATATGATCCACCTAGTTATTCCAAAAAGTGAAATTGGGAAAGTCAAAGATTTGTTGTTGTAGACCAAAAAACATTACATAATTTTTATTATGTAAGAAATATATAAAGAATATTTTGTTGATTTTGATAAGGGAGGACATACACCATAATGAAAATACTAGATGTTCTATATGAGTTTTATGGTGATTTTGAATTCATTAAAGAAAAGTGGAATGAAAAATACGAAGGTATTCTTATCAAAATAAAGGATGAGCAAGGATATAAAAGATGCCGCTTAGCAAAAAGAACACCGAAAAAAGAAGGATATTTTACAGTATTTTGGAAAAAAGACCAAAATAACAAAAACATTCCTTATACAAATGAAGATTTGGGAGATGAACTCGTTATTGTTGTTATCGATAATGATAAGAGCGGACTTTTTATTATTTCAAATGAAGAGGCTATCCGTAGAAAAATTCTATCAACAAAAGACAACAATGGGAAAATGTCTATGAGATTTTATCCACCTTGGTGCACAAATTTAAATACAACGGCTCTAGCAACACAAAATTGGCAATTGAAATTTTTTAGAGAAATTGAATTATAAGAATGACTTTGAAAAATTTCTAGTAGATTCATATCAAACACAAAGAGTTGGTTCTTATGAAAAAAGAACCAACTCTTTGTGTTAGTTTCTCAGGAATAAAGTACATTATAGACAATTTTTGTCGAAAAAATTTTTTAGTTATAACATGTTATGAAAAAACTAAAAATTTATGAACAATTGACCTTACATAGTCTAAAGCCTTGATAATACTGGGATAGAAACTTAAAATACATATATTGAAAAAAGTACTTTATTTATGTTTGTACATTATTTTAAAAAAGAATATTGTATAAGGTTTGTATCGATGGGAATACTAAATACTAAATATTAAATAGTAAATGGATATTTTGGAAAAGCCTCTTGATTTAAAAAGACACCTTTACTTTTCCCCAAAAAAGTAGTGCGTAATCTTCCCGTCAGAAATTTTCTACCTACTATTCTTAGTATGTTTTTGTGTTGACATTTTTTTTAAAAAAAGGTAAACTATTAACATGACATGAATAAAGTTAATAGTTAGGAGATAAGATGGGAATTTTAAGAACTCATTTAGAAGCAGAGTGTGACCCACGATTAGCCGGTGAATTAGCATACAGTATTAAGGAGGCCTATCGCTTTTTGTGGGAACTCATTGATACCACACCTGTATTGCGACACCCAGAAATGCGAAAGACTTATGGGCATATCCGACAAGCATTAGTCGATGTAGCGCTGCGATTAGTTTTAGAAGATTCATCAATGAGAACAGATGTGCAAATGTTATCTGCAGTGAATAATAAAGTGAACGGCTATACTTATACGATGATTGAAACAAAAGGAGCCATTATTTCTCCAGTAAAAACCAGAAGTATAAAAACAATGCCGAAAAAAGCTCTTCACAGAAGTGTGGCTAGTGTGAAAAATAAACAATTTGATCTTTTTACAACCCAAGAGGATATCAATAAGCATTATGATGCTGATAACCCACCGTTTCTCCTCTTAACATACGGCGGAAAGAATCATCACCTGCAATTTGTTCAGCTGGGTTTGCCAAATGTTGATACAGAGCAATGGATTGAGAAAGTAGATATTATGAATGCCCAGCGGATTGTTGCCTCGAAAGACCAAGAGCAGACCACTCAAAAGAAACTAGATTTGACTTTAACGGAGCTGTCAGAAGAGCTTCTTAGGAGAGAAGTAAATGGAACAAGGAATATTTAGTCCCTCTAAATTAACAAAGGCTAGAATAGCCAGAGGATTAACTAAAAAAGAATTGGCTGAACGAACAGGAATATCTAGACAAATGATTTCTAATTATGAATTAGGGAAAACACATCCAGGAGCAAGTAAGTTAATGACAATTGTTGCTGAACTAGATTTTCCATACACCTATTTTACTTCTGAACCTAAAAGGTTTTACGAAGGGGCCACTTTTTTTCGTAGTCAATCTGCGGCTACTAAAAGAGCAAGGGATATGCAAGCTGTCAGGTTAGAATTTCAAAAGGAAATTTATGATTTGCTGTCTCAATATGTTAATTTTCCTGAATTAACTCTACCTGACATTTTAACGAAAACTATTTACGATATTACTAATAACGATATTGAGGAAAAAGCTAAAGAATTAAGAGAACTATGGGGATTAGGTAAAGATATACCAATTTCTAATCTCACTGAGATTGCAGAAATTAATGGTATTATTGTTGTTGAGTCCAATATGTCTGATGATAAATTGGATGCAGTGTCAGAATGGATTGAAGACAGACCGTATATCATGCTGACAGATAATGGAGAATCTGCTGTACGTCGTCGTTTTAATATTGCACATGAATTAGGTCATATTTTACTTCATGGAGATATTGAAAGTATTCATGACTATACCTCTCAGGAATTAAAGAATATTATTGAGAATCAGGCAAACTATTTTGCTTCTTGTTTATTGTTACCTGAGAATGGTTTTTTAAAATCTTTGTTATCTACTAATTTAGACTTTTATATTGAGTTAAAAAAATATTGGAAAGTTTCTATTCAATCAATGATTATGAGAACTTATCAGTTAGAGTTAATCAATGATGATCAAAAATTATATTTGTTTAGGAAAATTGGCTTTAATAAATGGAAGAAGCGTGAGCCTTTGGATAATGAATTGACTCTTGAGAAACCTAGTCTTTACCGTAAAGTATTTGACTTAATTATCAGTAATGATATTTTACAAAAAAAAGAACTAATTTCTAACTTATCTCTACCCAAAGATGAGTTAGAAAAATCATTAGATATTTCAATTAATGATAATTATCAATTGTCACAAAAAGGTCCTTTATTAAGAATAGTTAAATGAAAAGTCTCAATATTATTGAGACTTTTTTGTAGTTATAGAGTATAGATGCAATATCTACATTTTCAGTGTTAGTTGAATGTTTTTTCTTTTTCACATACAGAATCATTTCTAACAAAATATACAAATGAAGAAATTTCAGTCCTCACTCTAATAATGTACATTTTAAGTGGAAGTTTTGAAAACGTACATTTTTAGCTATTTTTGTTCAAAAAAAACTAAAAATTTTTGTACTTTTCCAGAGACAGTGGGTAAACCCTTGATACAACTGAGTTTAAGGCGTAATGTACACTCTCTAAAAAATGTACTTTATAATCGAAATGTACTTTATTTTAAGGTAAGATAAAGTACATTTTTTGAACCAGTAGCTTAGATGCATAATGTACAAAAATACCCCCTTTTAAACCCCTTGTAAGCCTAAAAGCCTTGATTTAACAATGTTTTGAATTTTAGCAAGAGCCGTTTTCATTAGGATGTACAATTGGAAAAATTTTTAGTTTTCATTTTTATAAAGTACAAAATCAGCTAAATTTTTAAAATAAAAATTTTTAGTTATATTAGTAATTTTTTAGTTATTTCAAATTCTTTTTATCACTTTAAAAAGCTCTATAACATCTTTCCGAAAAACTATAATTTTCTTGAAAAATAAATAAGTCTATGCTATACTACTAGTAGACTTATTTATGGAGAAAATACATGAAACGAGAGATTTTACTGGAACGAATCGACAAACTAAAACAAATCATGCCCTGGTATGTTCTGGAATACTACCAATCTAAGCTTGCTGTTCCTTACAGTTTTACAACCTTGTACGAATACCTCAAGGAATACGATCGATTTTTCAGCTGGGTTTTAGAGTCTGGTATCTCAAATGCTGATAAAATATCTGATATTCCTTTATCTGTCTTGGAAAAGATGTCTAAGAAAGACATGGAATCTTTTATCCTTTACCTACGTGAACGTCCTTTGTTGAATGCTAATACAACCAAGCAAGGAGTTTCTCAGACAACCATCAATCGGACTTTGTCAGCACTTTCTAGTCTTTACAAGTATCTGACCGAGGAGGTTGAAAACGATCAGGGGGAACCTTATTTTTATCGTAATGTAATGAAGAAAGTTTCAACCAAAAAAAAGAAAGAAACGCTTGCTGCCAGAGCTGAAAACATCAAGCAAAAACTCTTTTTAGGTGATGAAACAGAAGGTTTTCTAACTTATATTGACCAAGAGTATCCACAACAACTTTCAAATCGCGCTCTCTCATCATTCAACAAAAATAAAGAACGTGATTTGGCCATTATTGCCCTTCTCTTGGCGTCTGGTGTTCGCTTATCTGAAGCTGTTAATCTGGATCTAAGAGATCTCAATCTCAAGATGATGGTTATTGATGTCACTCGAAAAGGTGGCAAACGTGACTCGGTCAATGTCGCTGCCTTTGCAAAACCTTATCTAGAGAATTATCTAGCCATTCGTAATCAACGCTATAAGACAGAAAAAACAGATACAGCCCTTTTTTTGACTCTCTACAGAGGTGTTCCTAATCGTATCGATGCTTCCAGTGTTGAGAAAATGGTTTCTAAGTACTCTGAGGACTTCAAAGTCCGTGTAACTCCCCATAAACTGCGCCATACCCTAGCAACCAGGCTCTATGATGCCACTAAATCGCAAGTTTTGGTCAGTCACCAGCTAGGACATGCCAGCACACAAGTCACTGACCTCTATACCCATATCGTTAATGATGAACAAAAGAATGCTCTAGATAGTTTATGAAATACATAAAATAAATTATGTAATATATGATTTTAAAAAAGAAGCTGGTCCTACAACCAACTTCTTTTTGATTTATCCAACTACCGCTTCAGCGATTTCTTCACGGCTAATACCAGCGAAGTAGCGTGTGATATCAATGGTTTCTAGTGCCTTAAGGACATCTTCGCGTTCGTATTTCACCCCACGAAGGACATCTTCTACTGCAGCAACGTCTTCAATACCAAAGAAGTCACCATAAATCTTGATGTCTTGGATTTTTGATTCAGTAACGTTAGCAAAGACTTCCACCTTACCACTAGTGAATTTGGTTCCACGACGGACGTTAAATTCAGGTGATTTACCGTAGTTCCAGTCCCAAGTATCAAACTTAGTGTCTTTGATACGGTTAATTTCAGCTAATTCTTCCTCAGAAAAAACGTATTCAGTCATCTCTGGGTACTCTTTTTTCATGTATTCCAAGAGTAAATCACGGAATTCTTCGACTGTGATTTTTTCTGGTAGTTCATTGACAATATTGGTGACACGAGCACGAACAGATTTGACACCTTTTGATTCAAATTTATCCTTTGAAACCTTGAGGGCATTTGCTAGGACCGACAAATCAACGTCAAAGAGCAAGCAACCGTGGTGCATGATACGGCCATTGATATAGGCTTGGGCATTGCCACAGAACTTCTTACCATCAATCTCTAAGTCATTACGGCCTGTAAATTCAGCTTTAACCCCAAGTTGAGCCAAAGTATTGATAACTGGAGTTGAGAAGCTCTTAAAGTCAAAGGCCTTGTTTTCATCTTCTTTTGAGATGATCGTGTAGTTGAGGTTATTTAAATCGTGGTAAACAGCTCCACCACCACTGATACGGCGGACCACCTCAATACCATTTTCGCGAACATAATCACGGTTGATTTCTTCGATGGTGTTCTGGTGACGACCAACAATGATAGATGGCTTGTTAATCCAAAGTAGGAAGATTTGATCCTCATCCAAAAGGTGTTTAAAGGCATATTCTTCCAAGGCAATATTAAAGGCAGTGTCGTTTGAATGATTGATAATATATTTCATGATATCCCTTTATACGATAGAGACTGGAAAGATATTTTCCAGTCTATTCTATCTTCGTTTTATTTTTTCTTAGGTGAATGGATAGCCATTCCTAAAACATCTGCAAATGCTTCGTACATCACTTCAGAGTAGGTTGGGTGTCCGTGGATGGTCTTCAGCATTTCTTCAACAGTAATTTCCATTTCGATAATGCTTGATGCCTCGTTAATCAATTCTGCAGCTGCAGGACCGATAATATGAACACCAAGGATTTCTCCGTATTTCTTATCAGCGATGACTTTTACGAAACCTTGAGCTGCATCTGATGCAATGGCACGACCGTTAGCAGCAAAGTTGAATTTACCGATAGCAACATCGTATTTCTCACGGGCTTGTTCTTCTGTCAAACCTACTGCTGCTACTTCAGGAAGAGTGTAGATAGCTGCTGGAGTCAAGTTCAACTTAGCAACTGCATGATTTCCTTTAAGGGCGTTTTCAGCAGCAACTTCACCCATACGGAAAGCTGCGTGAGCCAACATCTTAGTACCGTTGATATCACCTGGTGCGTAAATACCTGGAACAGAAGTTTCCATGTATTCGTTGACCTTGATACGACCACGATCCAATTCAAACTCAACCTCTCCAATACCTTCAAGGTCTGGCACACGACCGATTGAAAGAAGAGCTTTATTTGCGATGATATCGTCTTTTCCTTCAACCTTGATACGAAGTTGACCATTTTCCTCGATGATTTCTTGGAGTTTAGTGTCAGTTAAGATGGTCATTCCTTTACGCTCAAGGATCAAGCGAAGGTTCTTAGACACTTCTGCATCCATAGCTGGCACGATACGGTCCATCATTTCGATAATAGTTACTTTTGAACCAAATGTCATGAAGGCCTGACCAAGTTCGATACCGACAACACCACCACCGATGATAACAAGGCTTTCTGGAACTTCGTTCATTTCAAGAATGTCGTCACTAGTCATCACAAGTGGAGATTCCATACCAGGAACGTTGATTTTGCTGACTTTTGAACCACCAGCAAGTATGATTTTCTTGGTTTCAAGCAATTCAGAACCATTTACCAAGACATTCTTGTCCTTAGTGATTGTACCAATACCTTTATGTACAGTAACTCCATAGCTACGAAGAAGACCTGCAACACCACCCACCAAGGTATTGACAACTTTAGATTTAGTTTCTAAAAGTTTGTCCATATCTACAGTGAAGTTTGGATTTTCAATCACGATACCACGGTTTGCTGCATGACCGATGTTTTCGATAATTTCAGCGTTATGAAGGTAGGTCTTGGTTGGAATACATCCACGATTCAAGCAGGTTCCACCAAGTTCAGATTTCTCAACAAGGGCAACCTTACCACCGAGTTGGGCAGCTTTAATGGCTGCAACATAACCAGCAGGACCTCCACCAATCACAACGATATCAAAAGCATCATCGCTCTTACCATCATCGTTTGAGGTACTTGCTGTAGGTGCAGGGCTAGCTTCTGGGGCTGCTCCTCCAGCTGTTGGGATATTTTCCCCTTCTTCACCAAGGTAACCGATAACTTCCGTTACTGGGACAGTTTCACCATCTCCTTTGAGAATAGCAATCAAGTACCCATCTTCTTCGGCTTCTAATTCCATGCTGACTTTATCAGTCATGATTTCCAAAAGGATTTCTCCTTCTTTTACAAATTCTCCGACTTTTTTATTCCATTGGACGATTTGTCCTTCTGTCATATCCACGCCGGCTTTTGGCATAATTACTTCTAAGGCCATGTCTTCCTTCCTTTATCTATATCTTAAAATGAATACTCTTGCTCTTAAATCAACATTGAGATTGGATTTTCAATCAATTCTTTCAAGTCCTTCATAAACTTAGCTCCAGCCATACCATCTACGACACGGTGGTCGATGGTTAATCCTAGGCTCATGATAGGGCGAATCACAATTTCACCATTGACGACAACTGGCTTCTCAATTGTCGAGCTCACACCAAGGATAGCTGAGTTTGGTTGGTTGATGATAGGACCAAAGGACTGAACGCCAAACATTCCCAAGTTACTGATTGTGAATGTTGAATTTTGCAGTTCACTTGGAGCCAATTTACCATCCAAGGTACGACCAATAACATCCTTGAAGGCTACAACCAGTTCTGAAAGACTCATCTTCTCAGCATTGTAAACAACAGGTGTCATCAATCCATTATCCATCCCAACTGCCATCGCAAGATTGACATAGTTGTGAGTGATAATGGTCTTGCCATCTTCTGTCAATGAAGCGTTGATATAAGGGTGTTTCATAAGTGTCTTAACAACTGCAAGTGAAAGAAGGTCTGTTACAGTAGTCTTCTTCCCAGTTGCTTCCATGATTGGCTCAAGAACCTTCTTACGAAGAGCCAACATTTCCGTCATATCAACTTCATAGTTGAGGGTGAAGGTTGGCGCAGTTAGGTAAGATTCAACCATACGTTGGGCAATAACCTTACGCATTGGTGTCATTGGGATACGTTCAATTTCACCGTATGGTGTTACGTTATCAGGAACTTCTTCCACTTTTTCAATCTGAGCAGGGGACTTGATGGTATCGTTTTCGATATTTTCAGGAAGCAAGGCCAAAACATCCTTCTTCATGATTTTACCACGATGACCGGTTCCTTGAATTTCCTGCCAAGCAATGTTATGTTCGAGGGCAATTCGTTTTGCAAGTGGCGAAATGCGAACCACGTTTGTATCTTTATAAGTTTCCACGTCTTCTTTGTGGACACGACCGTTTGCACCTGAACCAGAAACGTCGTAGAGGTTGATCCCTAAATCATCCGCTAACTTTCTAGCTGCAGGAGTCGCTCTTAGCTTGTCATCAGCCATGACCTCTCCAATTCTATTTATGATACAAAGGGCGTAAAAAGTCAAAGTGAAAATAGGAAACTTGACGAAGAAACTTTAGTTTCTAGGAAAGTTTATCTTTTTCACACAGACTTTAGCCCGTGTTCAACTCTACAAGTAACTTGGACACGAAACGCGTCTCAAGTTACTACGGTTGCCGCTATTTGACGGTCAACCTTGTAGACTTACTAATTCATTCGTCGAATATTATCGATTCGACTCACTCATGTCGCAACTCTCAAATCATTTGAATACAAAACATATCTCAAGTTACTAAAGTTAAAATCTCTAAAATATTACATAATTTAATTTATGCAACTCTATTCTTTGTTATATGTTTTACGGATTGCTTCTTTAATGCTTTCAACTGTTGGTATCATTGCATTTTCTAGGTTTTGTGCATAAGGCATTGGCACATCTTCTCCTGCACAACGGCGGATTGGTGCATCTAGATAGTCAAATGCTTCTGATTCTGAAATAATTGCTGAAATCTCTCCGATATAGCCGCTTGTTTTGTGAGCATCATTAACCAGAACAACCTTACCAGTCTTCTTAACTGAGTTAATGATGATATCCTTATCAAGCGGAACGAGGGTACGTGGGTCCACAATTTCAACTGAAATTCCTTCTTCAGCTAATTCTTCAGCTGCTTGAACCACACGGCGAAGCATTTTTCCATATGTAACAACTGTTACATCTGTTCCTTCGCGTTTGATTTCGCCAACTCCAAGTGGGATGGTGTAGTCTGGATCAACTGGGACTTCCCCTTTTTGGTTAAATTCTGACTTGTACTCAAGAATGATAACAGGGTTGTTATCACGGATAGAAGACTTGAGCAGTCCTTTCATGTCCGCAGGCGTACCTGGTGCCACAACCTTAAGACCAGGAATGTGAGTAAACCAAGACTCTAGTGATTGCGAGTGCTGGGCTGCAGAACCAACTCCATTACCAGCTGCACATCGGACAGTCATTGGAACCTGACCTTTCCCACCAAACATATAACGTGTTTTAGCAGCTTGGTTGACGATATTGTCCATGGCAATGACCGAGAAGTCCATGAAGGTCATATCAACGATTGGACGAAGTCCTGTCATGGCTGCTCCTGCTGCTGCTCCAGAGATGGCGGCTTCAGAAATCGGACAGTCACGGACACGTTCTGGACCAAATTCTTCGAGCATTCCAACAGATGTTCCGAAGTCTCCTCCGAAGACACCGACGTCTTCTCCCATCAAGAACACATTTTCATCGCGACGCATTTCCTCAGACATAGCAAGGATAATGGTGTCACGGAACGACATTGTTTTTGTTTCCATTTTATCTCTTTCTCCTTAGTCTGCGTAAATATCTTCAAAGGCTGATTCAAGCGGTGGGAATGGACTTTCTTCCGCAAATTTAACAGAAGCTTCTACTGCTTCCTTAACTTGTACTTGGATTTCTTCCAATTCTTGGGCACTTGCAATGTTGTTCGCAACGAGGTACTTACGAAGGTTTTCGATTGGGTCTTTTTGTTTCCACAATTCCACTTCTTCACGGGTACGATATTTACCAGGGTCAGATGATGAGTGACCAAGCCAGCGATAAGTTACACTTTCAATCAAGACTGGTCCATTGCCACCACGAACATGGTCTACAGCCTTCTTAAATCCTTCATAGACGTCGATGACATTGTTGCCATCTTCGATAAACATTCCAGGAATTCCATATGCAGCACTACGTTGATGGATATGCTCCACATTAGTCATTTTCTTGATATCCGCAGAGATACCATAACCGTTGTTGATGCAATAGAAAATAACTGGCAACTTCCAGATAGAAGCCATGTTCACTGCTTCGTGGAAGACACCTTCGTTGGTCGCACCATCTCCAAAGAAGCAGACAACGATTTTTCCGGTATTTTGCATTTGCTGACTGAGGGCTGCACCAACAGCGATTCCCATACCACCACCTACGATACCATTGGCACCGAGGTTACCAGCATCAAGGTCGGCAATATGCATAGAACCACCTTTTCCTTTACAGGTTCCAGTGTATTTCCCAAGGATTTCAGCCATCATTCCATTGAGATCAATCCCTTTAGCAATAGCTTGCCCGTGACCACGGTGGTTTGATGTGATCAAATCGTCTGAGTTGAGAGCTAACATAGCACCCACGTTAGCTGCCTCTTCACCAACAGAAAAGTGCGTCATTCCTGGCACTTTCCCTTTCTTTACTAATTGCGCAATTTTTAAGTCCATACGACGGATTTCTTCCATCTTACGGAACATCTCTAGCAAAAGATTTTTATCTAAAGTTGACATCTTCTTGCCTTTCTAAGTTTCTTCTTACCTTACTATTTTACCGTTTTTGGCAAACACTGTCAAAGTTTTTCTAAAAGAAATTTCACAAAATAAAAAAGAAAACCCCGTTGGAATAAGGGATTTCCTTATCAAGAATATTTTTTCACAAACTTTTTAGCGTTTATATTTTTCTAAAGATTCAAATCTCTTCATAATCACAGTTAAACGCCAACGGTAGAGAACCCCACTCACAATTAGACTAATAATCAAGCCGATCCAGTAAGAATAAGCTCCAAAATCTGTTAGAGAGTCGAATACCATAGCTACTGGGAGTGTCACCCCCCAGTAACCAACCAAACCAAGGTAAAAAGGAATAACGGTATCCTTATACCCCCGTAAAATTCCCTGGAGCGGTGCTGCAAAGGTATCTGCTAACTGAAAGAAAAGGCTGTAAGTCAAAAAGCGTGCTGTCAAATCAATAAATTCTGGGTCGTTACCATAAAGACTGGCCACATTTCCTCTAAAAATATAAAGGAAAGATAAGGTGAAGGCCGCAAAAATGAGGGCAGTCCATCTTCCTAGACCAATATAGGTTTTCGCATCATCAAATCGCTTGGCTCCCACTTCATAGGAAACGACAATAGCCATAGCCGATGAGATACTCATAGGAAAGGCGTACATGAGACTTGAAAAGTTCATAGCTGACTGGTGACTAGCTATTATCAATGAAGAGAACTTAGCCATAATCAAGCCAACCACGGAAAAGATAGCCACTTCCGCAAAGACAGTTCCCCCAATAGGCAGGCCTAAGCGAACTCCTTCCTTGATTTTATCCATATTAAGCGGAATACGTTTCTCAAGGTGTAAGGCTTTGAGCTTCTCCTGTTTAAATAAAACTAGAACAGAAATCCCAAGCAAGACCCAGTAAGCCAAGGAAGTACCTAAACCAGCACCAGCACCTCCCAGTTCTGGAACACCAAAGGCACCGTAAATCAAGAGATAGTTAAATCCACTATTGAGAGGAAGTAACAAAAGCATGAGATACATGGACAGCTTAGTCAACCCCAACGAATCCAGCAAGGAGCGAATAACACTAAAAAGCAATAAGGGGATAATTCCGATAGATAAAAACCAGAGATAGCGAACCGCTACTGCTGCCACTGATGCCTCTAACCCAATATGATTCAAGATTGGTGGTGCCAAGAAAAGCACCATCCCCAGCAAAACTACGGATAGGCCCAAGGCCAGATAGATGAACTGGTAAAAATCTGACGCAACTTCTTCCCTTTTGCCTCGACCAAGATGGTGACCAATGATGGGCACCAGAGCTGACACAATCCCTGTTAGGAATGTAAAGAAAGGATTCCAGATACTGGTTGCCATTGATACTCCAGCCAAATCCATGGTATTGTATTGGCCTGTCATAGTCGTATCAACAAAGGAGGCAGAATAATTGGCAAATTGATAAATCAGGATAGGGAAAAATATCTTTAAAAATAAGATAAACTTGGCTTTAAAATGATGGGTTTGGTACATATAGGCTCTCTATTCTTTTTGTTTACAGAGCAGACTCCCACCTAGTTTTGATAGACGATTTGTCCCTTACAGATGGTATATTTAACCTGCCCTTTTAAGGTTTCACCGATGAATGGTGAATTAGCTGCTTTGGAAGCAAAATGGGAGTCCACAAGGCGGTCAGCCTTAGCATCAAAAATAGTGATGTCCGCTGGACCATTCTCAGCCAAGTAACCTGCTTCAAAGTTGTAAAGCTTGGCTGGGTTGTATGTCATCTTTTCGAGTAATTCCATCAAGCTCAACTCACCAGCTTCCACCAAATAGGTCAAGCCAAGAGATAGGGATGTTTCCAAACCAGTCATACCAGATGGCGCTTTGGTAATATCCTCAACATTTTTTTCATCTGCATGATGAGGCGCATGATCAGTCGCAATAACTGTGATGACACCTGACTTGAGACCTTCAATCACGGCACGACGATCTGATTCCAAACGAAGAGGAGGATTCATCTTAGCATTGCTTCCTTGTGTCAAAAGGAGCGCTTCGGTCTTGGAGAAATGCTGTGGCGCTACTTCTGCTGTTACTTGCGCTCCCAATCCTTGAGCAAACTCCACTACTTTAACACTTTCTTCCTTAGACAAATGCTGAATATGAACATGGGCCTTAGTTGCATAGGCAATCATGACATCACGCGCCATCATAGCATACTCAGCCACCCCAGTTGCACCACAGATATGGAAATGTTCTTTAGCGATATTTTCATTAAAGCCAAGAATCCCATTCAATCCTGGATCTTCCTCATGGAGACTAATAAAGGTATTAAGCTTTTTGGCTTCCTCCATGGATTCCTTGACAACTTTACTGCTTTCAAGCGGAATACCGTCATCTGAGAAACCAACCGCACCTGCTTCTAAAAGTGCCTTAAAGTCAGTCAAATCTTGGCCATTAAAGTTCTTAGTAATGGTCGCAACCGTCTTAACATTAATCTTCTCTTTGGCAGCTGACTGGAGAACTTCTTGCAAAGTCTCCACGTCTGAAATGGTTGGACTAGTATTAGCCATCATGACAACCGTGGTAAAACCACCTGCAGCGGCTGCTAGGGCACCAGTATGAATATCTTCCTTGTGCGTTTGACCAGGTTCACGGAAATGAACATGAATATCGACCAAGCCAGGAGCAACTACAAGACCACTAGCATCAATTATCTCTGCCCCTTCTTCTTTAATCTCAGGCGCAATTTTGATAATTTTCCCATCTTGAACTAAGACATCACACACTTGATCCAAACCAGACTTGGGATCCATTACACGACCATTTTTGATTAGTAGCATCTGCTTTCTCCTTTATTCATAGAAATCAACTTGGGTATCCAACAATTTATCCCCATCATAAACAAACTTGGCTGAAAAGAAGGGTTTATCTTCTAAAAGCCACCCAACAAAGGTATGGTCACCTTCCCAAGTCGGCTTACTCAAAACCTCATCATAGGGAACCCATTCTAGCGTCCCCTCGTTGCAATCAATCAAGTCACCCTCGAACTCCGTCACTTTAAAAACATAGGTGTACCAGTCTAAATCTGGCGTAAATTCAGGAAAAGTGATGACACCTTTTAGAACTGGCTTGGCTTTGAGCCCTGTTTCCTCAAGGATTTCACGCGCTGCGCATTCCTGAGGCGTCTCTCCTCTCTCTAGCTTACCACCCACACCAATCCATTTACCTGCATGGACATCATTTGGCTTTTTATTGCGATGAAGCATGAGTAGTTCTTTCCCGTTATCAATGTAGCAAATCGTCGCTAACTGAGGCATATTTTCTCCTTATCTAAGCCAATCGATTGGCTCTTGTCCTGTTTCTTTTAAGAATGCATTGGCCTTGGAAAAAGGCTTGGAACCCCAAAATCCTCTATAAACTGACAAAGGACTGGGATGGGCTGATTCGATAATCAAGTGATGAGGATTGGTAACTAAGGCCTTCTTCTTGCGTGCATAAGCTCCCCAGAGTACAAAAACGACTTGTCTATCTAGATGATTGACCACCTGAATCACAGCATCCGTAAAAGGCTCCCATATCTGCCCAGCATGACCATTAGCCCGTCCAGCCGGAACTGTCAAACAAGCATTAAGAAGTAAGACTCCTTGCTCAGCCCAAGCTGTCAAATCATGAGATTTCTTAACCCCGATATCATCTGACAATTCTTTCAAGATATTTTGCAAGGATGGTGGAGCTGGGATAGAGTCCGGTACAGAAAAACTCAAGCCCTGCGCTTGACCTGGCCCGTGATAGGGATCTTGCCCTAGAATCACCACCTTAACTTCTTCAAGCGGTGTTGTCAAGAGAGCCTGAAAAACCTTTTCCTTGGGTGGATAAATAGTCCCCTGAGCATAGACCTGATTCATAAACTGATTGATTTTCCCGAAATAACCCTCAGGTAATTGCTCCTTAATCAAAGCATGCCAAGACGAATGTTCCATAGCCGACTCCTTCGTTTTTACTGCCTCTATTATAGCAAAAAGTGGCTGTCTAAACCACTTTTTACAGTTTATCTAAACAATCCAGCAAGTCTCGGTAAGAATGGACTTCGTAGGTTGGCTGGGCTTGTGTGGGATTTTCGAGTTGATGAGGATTGTACCAAATCGTGTCAATCCCAGCATTATTGCCGCCTTGAATATCGGCGGTTAGAGAATCTCCAATCATCAGCGTCTTTTCTTTACTAAAACCTGCAATCTGTTGGCCAATCTTTTCATAAAAGAGAGCATCAGGCTTTTGTGTTTGCAATTGCTCAGAGATAAAGACTTGATTGAAATAAGGTGCTAGACCAGATTGAGCCAAACGCCCTGTCTGAATGGCAGTAATGCCATTTGTCGCAGCATACAAGTCATAATCACGCTCGATGAGGCTGTCCAAAAGTTCATGAGCGCCAGAAATCGTTTGTCCCTGTTGGGCTAAGTAAAATTGGTAACGTTGGGCTAGAAAACTACCATCTTTCTCCAGTCCAAAATGAGAAAATAAACGAGAAAAGCGCGTGTTAACCAGCTCTTGTTTACTAATTTTCTTTTGCTCCAAATCCTTCCAGAGAGCCTTGTTCATGGGAACGTAAAAGTCTTTGTAGGCCTGAATATCTGCAACCCCTTCTTCTTTTAGAAGTTGCGTCAAAGCCACATCCTCAGCAGCATCAAAATCAAGAAGAGTGTTGTCGAGGTCGAAGAGTAAGAATTTGTAGGGCAATTTGAAGTTTTCCTTTCTAGGTACTTAATAGATTAGTTTATTTCTTCTTTTTCTGAGTTTTATTCATCAACATACCAACTACAACTGGAGTAACCACACTTCCAACTTGTGCAACAACTTTAAGTATCTTTTTTGCTTCATCTATTTTTTTGTTTCTACACGATTCGCACTTATTGTGCTTATAACTTGATGGTAAATCCCTAGTACATGTCTTACATTTTTTTATTTCTTTCATTCTAGCACCTCTGTCTCAATATAATCTGGTTTATTTGGTAATTTCATTATAGAAGTTTCAATTTTTGGCAATTCTTTTGTCCAGTAATTTGTAGGAGAAGGATCAAGTAAATCAAGTCTCTCTACTAATTCCTGAGAACTGAGATAAGTTTCGTTAATAAATTTCCCAAAGTAATCCAAACTTTTTTGAGCAGCTTTTTTCTCGCCCAACTCATTATAAGCTATTGCTGCTGATAGTGAAACGATATTTACAGCTGCTAATCCATCTCTAATCTCATTCATACGAGCTTCAATTTTATCTGGTTTATCCCCTTTTAATAACTTACCCCAAGTAGAATCTGGTTGTTCTTTGATAAAATTTACATTTGATTTTTGACTAAGCATTAAGAGATTTCTACTATCTTCTGCATCTGAAATAACTTGCAGTAACATCATTGTTCTAATGTTTGAATCTGATATCTCTCTAGCTTGCAAGAGTTTCTGTTGACAACTATAGGCTATTGCAAGTCTATCTGACTCCTGTCCTTTTCTGACGTCCTCAATAGCATATTGTACATTCTGAATCTCCTCTGCAATCTGAGCCATTTGAATTTGTGACGAATAATCGTCTAACGCTTTATTTAATTCTGGTGTCAACTTAACAGATTTCAATGGTACATTTCCAATGACTTTATTAGTATTAGTATCTACTAATACCGCCAAGAGAGAACCATCTTTCTTTGTCATTAATTTTAACACTCCTTGAGCAATTTGTTCCCGTTGTTCTGGAGAAAGAATTGCCTGAAAAACCTCTTCAGGTATACTAGATTGGACAACATTGATAAAGGCTGGAGCAGAATATAACATTTTTTCTACTTCAGATAAAATTTTATTTGCATTTTTGACTAAAGGTTTGGCTATTTCTGGTAACTTATTAAAAAACGATGAGGGTTTTAGTTCATAACCATCAATATCAAGAATATCGAAGTCATCTTCTCCAAAAAATAAAACTTCATCCATAAATTACTACCTCATTATGTTTAAATTATTAGAAATATTATACCATATTAAACAAAATTATGATTTTGATTTTTCTTTAATATTATTTATCCAATCATTTTTACTGGAATCTAACATAGAATAATACTATTCTATACAATTGACAGCTCAAATCTTTCAGAATAGAACAATCCTAACTATCGAACACCCTAACTTCATAAATATTTATGTAATTCTAGACCTAGAATTCCTATAAACTAAATGTTTTCGCACTATTCTAAGCCGTTGATTGCCTTAAATTTTAATTTTTGAAGAATTCTAAAGCTAGAATAGTCCCATCACAATCAGTTTTGATTGATTCTCAATTTAGAAACTCTATGATTCTAGTCCTTTTACATTAAAAAGGAACTGCATAAAGCAATCCTTTTCTGATTTTGAAATCATTTACTTATACTCTTCGAAAATCAAATTCAAACCACGTCAGCTTCACCTTGCCGTACTCAAGTACAGCCTGCGGCTAGCTTCCTAGTTTGCTCTTTAATTTTCATTGAGTATTAAACTTTTATAGTTGAGATAATCAATAGCTCACCTATAAAAAGAGTCATAGTAAGATTCCTTATTTATTGATTTCAAGCTCCGACAATTGTGTTTGAATAACTGACAGTTCTGCACCAGCCTGAAGAAGAGCAGCTGCAGTATAGGCACCTTCTACAATTGGAACCCTATTGATCATGATACTTTTATCACTGAAATCAGCCACCATTTCTAAATTCATTTTAGCAGAACCTAGGTCAAAAAAGGCAAGTAAAGTATCTGCTGGATTTTCAGAAACAACCCTATCTACTTGATCAAAACTAGTTCCAATTCCTCCATCTTCGGTTCCTCCTACATAAGTAATCGGAACATCTTTAGCCACTTCACTAATCAGTTCAACAAGACCTTGTGCAATGTTTTTGGAATGTGAAACGATAACAAGACCAATGCTTCCCATTAAACCACCCCAGTTTCTAATAGAGCAGTAAAGAGTAATCCTGATGAAAATGATCCAGGGTCAATATGTCCGAGAGATCGTTCTCCTACATAAGACGCTCTTCCTTTAGTTGCAAGTAAATCTTTGGTAGCATTCACTACCTGATCAATAACCTCTTGAGTCAATTGACCAGCAGACAAGGCAGCAATAACAGGAGCCCAAACGTCAACCATTGTCTTTTCTCCAACTTCTGCTTTCCCACGTTTGACAATCATATCCAAACCACTTTGTAAGATTTCCTCTATTTTCGAATTAGAATCAGCCTTGGACATTCCCATAAAAGCAGAGCCATACAAGGGACCAGAAGCACCGCCTACCTTACTCAGCAGTTGCATTGAGACAAGTTTAAACACATCACTGCTTGTTTCAAATTGCTTTCCTTCTAAGTTTTCCATAACTGCAGCCATTCCACGCGCCATATTTCCACCGTGGTCTCCATCTCCTATAGGAGTGTCTAGCTCACTAAGATAATCTTTCTGTTCTTGAATCTTCTCATTAAAAAGTTTCATCCATTCAAGAGCTTGTTCAGCATTCATGTGACATTTCCTCCTTGAGTTTTACCAAGCTGGTGTAGTAACAGGTGCATTTAGAGCATCCAACCACTCATCATCTGCCAATCGAATCAATGTTAATGACAAGCCGGCCATATCAATTGATGTCATATAGTTTCCAATTTTCTTAAACGCCAACTCAACACCTTTTTCATGGAGTAATTTAGCCACATCATTTGCAAATACGTATTGTTCCATAAGAGGAGTGCTTCCTAAACCATTAATGAGAAGGCCATAGCGTTCTCCAGCCTTAAGTTGGAAACCTTCAGATAGTTTTTCAACCAATTCTGAGGCCAATTGTGCTGAAGGTTGCATTTTCTCTTTTTTATATCCTGGCTCACCATGAATACCAACTCCATATTCAAATTCATCATCTTCTAGAACAAAACCTGGTTTCCCAACTTCTGGAACAGTAGCGCCAGATAGAGCTAAGCCAATTGTTTTAATTTCTAAGACAAGTTTGTCGGCCAAGTCCTTCATTTCAGATAATGATTTACCAGAACGAGCCGCATCACCCAAAATTTTATGGACTAATATAGTACCTGCTACACCTCGACGACCTTGGGTATAGAGACTATTTTCAACCGCAATATCATCATCGACTACAACACTTGCTACATCAATACCTTCCATTTCAGCAAGTTCTTGTGCAATTTCAAAGTTCATAATGTCACCAGAATAGTTCTTGATGACCATGAAAACTCCAGCACCTTCATCAGCCGCCTTGATGGCTTCTAAAATTTGGTCCGGAGTAGGTGAAGTGAAGACTGCTCCACAAATGGCAGCAGACAACATTCCATCTCCTACAAATCCAGCATGACTTGGTTCATGTCCTGAACCTCCACCTGAAATGAGACCAACTTTTCCTGTCTTTTCTGCCTTTCTAACGATGACATCAAAACCATCTAAACGTTCTACCAAGTCATCATGCATGAATGACAATCCCTGCAACATTTCATCAACAACTTGTGTCGGTTTATTTATAATTTTTTTCATGAGAAACTCCTTTCGGCATCTACCTTTGTTTTCGCTTTCATTATATATTTTTTACTGCTGGCTGATAAGGGACAGATTCTATTATTTGTCCCCTTTTAAACCCGTTTAAAAAAATTTTTTGGTAAAATGAAGTAAGTAAAAGAAAGGTTTCCTATGGCATCATCACTCATTACAAAAAAACGAATTGCCAAGGCATTTAGAGACCTATTAGCTACTAGAGAATTTGATAAAATCTCTATTGTAGATATCATGGAATCAGCGGGCATTCGTAGACAGACCTTTTACAATCACTTTCTTGACAAATATGAACTGCTAGACTGGATATTTGAAAATGACTTAACCGAGTATATCACCAATAACTTGGACTTTATTTCGGGCCAAAAACTATTACAAGAATTATTTTTTTATTTCGAACAAGAGCGTGACTTTTATATTCAACTTTTTGATATTCAAGGACAAAATAACTTCTATGACCAATTTATCAGCTACTGTCGCTTGCTTGTATCAAAAATTTTAAGAGAATACGGTCAGATTGATATCGATTCATCTGCTTATACTTGTTTTTTGTTAGACTATCATTCACATGCTCTAGCAGAAATCGTGAAGGCTTACGTCAATAAAAAAAGTCCAGTTCCACAACCAGACTTTCTAATCATGACAATTATTGGAAAGAGACCACAATGACATTTATTTCAAATCATAAACAGAAAATTATTTCAAGTTACATTTCGGCAACTGTCAGCAGTCATCCTGAATTAGAAAAACATCATACCTTACCATTAGTCTATCAAAAAAATCGCAATCCTCATCAGGTCCCAATATTGTCGGGTGGAGGTTCCGGTCACGAACCTGCGCATATTGGATATGTGGGAGAAGGAATGCTTACTGCTGCTATCTATGGCCAATTATTTACTCCTCCTACAAGAACTGAAATCTTAGAGTCCATTCGTTTTTTAAACAATGGTCACGGTGTCTTCATTATTGTAAAAAATTTCGAAGCAGACATCAAAGAATTTAGCTGGGCCATTAACACTGCTAGAAAAGAAGGAATTAAGGTCGGCTATAGTCTAGCACACGACGATATTTCAATTGAACCTCACAATAGATTTCAAATTAGAGGAAGAGGGCTTGCAGGGACAATCTTACTTCATAAAATCCTAGGATTTGCAGCTCAAAATGGTGCCGACATAGAGCAACTAACTGATTTAGGTCATGAACTTGCTCCCGAAATCGCAACGATTGGCTTTGCAACGAAATCTGCTAGTCTCCCCCAAGCCACCCGTCCACTATTTAACTTGGAAGAAGGAAATATTTCTTATGGTATTGGGATACATGGCGAAGAAGGCTATCGTATCGTCCCATTCCAATCATCGGAAATCCTTGCAAATGAAATTATAAGTAAATTAAGATTACACTATCATTGGAAAAAGGGTGATCAATTTATATTGCTTGTAAATAATCTAGGCACTACCAGCAACCTAGAAATGGGCATATTTATCAATGATCTCCTTCAACTCTTAGAAATTGAAGGAATCACTATTCCCTTTATAAAATCAGGAACATTTATGACCAGTCTGGATATGGCAGGTATATCCGTAACTCTTTGCCCTGTAAAAAATAAGCAATGGTTAGAAGCGCTCAATGCTCCAACGACAGCTTTTGCATGGTAATTTGCTTGTATAACTCAAAAGGGCTACATCACTTGATAGCCCTTTGCTTTTATCTTATACTCAATGAAAATCAAAAAGCAAACTAGGAAACTAGCCGCAGGCTGTACTTGAGTACGGCAAGGCGACGTTGACGCAGTTTTAATTTGATTTTCGAAGAGTATTACGTTTAAAAGAACTCATTCTTGCAATTTCAAATAGGCCATCTATCCCTTACAATTCTTCCGATGAGCTTTGAGTTTTTTCAGAGACCAATCATAGTGACTGGAGGTGTTGCTGACAAAGTAAGAACCTAGACTTGTTCCGCCGGTCCACTTATAGACACCTTTGGTAAAGAGTTCGTCATTGCTAAAAACTTCTATCAACTCTAAAACCTCTCTATGTGATTGTTCTAGGAGTCTAGTCGCTTCTTCTAATGAGGTTTTCTGGTGCTTCTTCCAAAAAGCGTCATTCATTTCTCCATAAGTTTTCCAATTATAAGGTTCAGGGAGAAAAGGTCTTTCGTGACCTTTTTGATTAGAATGTACCCAATTCAAAAGTAACTGCTGCCATTCATAAAGATGGATCAAGACATCCCGTAGATTTTTATCCCTTTTCCAGTGAGCTTCTTTTTTCTTTTGGTCTCTTGAAAAATCAAATGAAGTCTGTAGCTCATCTTCACTTAGTTGGGAGATGAAACGATTGAGCTTTTCATAGTTTTCCTTAGAGACCAGCACTAGCTCCTCTTTTGTCTTCGGTCTAGGCACAGAGTTCTCCCTTCATATTGCTAGTTATTATGAGAATTTTTTCTCCTTTAAATCTCTATAACTTATCCTTTAATTTCTCAACAAAGAGATAGGCTGCTGGACAGGTCAAAGTATTCTTAATCGTCAAATGGTTGATTTGATGGATTTTTTTACGGTCCGTATGGGGAAACTCTCGACAGGCCTTTGGACGAACTTCATAGATGGAACAGAGATTATCTCCTCCTAGAAAGGGACAAGGCATGGATTTAAAAACCTTATCACCATCTTCATCTACCTGCAGAAACTCCGCTTCAAAAGCTGGTAATTTCATCTTAAAGTACTTAGCAATACGAGTGATGTCTGCTTCCTTGAAGTCAGGTCCCAATGTCTTACAACAGTTAGCACAAGCAGTACAATCAATCTCCTCAAAGACTTCTTCATGAATTTGCTGGGCTATCTTATCCAGATTTTTAGGTGGCTTTTTCTTTAAATTGGCTAAAACTTTACGATGCTCCTTCTGCTTTTGCAAGGCTAGCTGGTGGTAGTACTCAATATCAATTTCTTTAGACATGATTTCTCTCTTATTCTATTTGTTTCCCCCTATTATATCATGCCTCTGACTCATTGAAAAGTGGACTTTACAAGACTACACTATTCCCGAATGTATCAAAAAACCTTGCAACTAGGTTACAAGGTTAATCACATTAATCGAAGTTAACGTATTCTTTTTGAAGTTCAAGGACTTCTTCCATTGTTGAACACTCTGTAAGGGCACGGTTAGCGTACTCTTCCATCTTAGTAGTGTCCAATTTCTTCATCAAGCTACGTGTACGAAGTACTGATGTTGCTGACATAGAGAACTCATCCAAGCCCATTCCGACAAGAAGTGGAACAGCTTTTTGGTCACCAGCCATCTCACCACACATACCGGCCCATTTTCCTTCAGCGTGAGCTGCCTTGATAACGTTGTTGATCAAGCGAAGGATTGATGGGTTATATGGTTGGTAAAGGTATGAAACTTGCTCGTTCATACGGTCTGCTGCCATTGAGTATTGGATCAAGTCGTTTGTACCAATTGACATGAAGTCTACTTCTTTTGCAAATTGGTCTGCAAGCATAGCTGCTGCAGGGATTTCAATCATAATACCAACTTGGATGTCATCCGCAACTGCAACACCTTCAGCAAGAAGGTTTGCTTTTTCTTCTTCATAAACTGCTTTAGCTGCACGGAATTCTTTCAAGAGGGCAACCATTGGGAACATGATACGCAATTGACCATGAACAGAAGCACGAAGAAGAGCACGAATTTGCGTGCGGAACATTGCATCTCCAGTTTCAGAAATAGAGATACGAAGGGCACGGAATCCAAGGAATGGGTTCATTTCATGTGGCATATCGAAGTAAGGAAGTTCCTTATCACCACCGATATCCATTGTACGAACAACTACTGGTTTACCATTCATTCCCTCAAGAACAGCCTTGTATGCTTCATACTGCTCGTCTTCTGTTGGGAAATCTTGAGAATCCATGTACAAGAACTCTGTACGGTAAAGTCCAACAGCTTCTGCACCGTTGTTGTTAACACCTTCAACGTCTTTTGGAGTACCTATGTTAGCAGCCAACTCGAAGTGTTTACCGTCAGCAGTCACTGTTTGAGCATCTTTCAAAAGTGCCCATTCAGCTTTTTGTTTAGCATAAGCTTCACCAGCTGCTTTAAATTCAGCCGCTTGTTCATCTGTTGGGTTAATAATCACTTCACCAGTGATTCCGTTAACGGCAAGGATATCACCGTCTTTAACGATTTCAGTGATGTTATTTGTTCCCAATACAGCTGCAATTTCAAGTGTACGTGCCATGATAGCTGAGTGGCTCGTACGTCCACCGATGTTAGTTACAAAAGCTTTTACAAAGTTTTTGTCCAATTGAGCTGTATCAGATGGTGTCAAGTCATGCGCAATCACGATTACTTCTTCATTGATTGAAGCTGGGTTTGGCAATTTCTTACCAAGAAGGTTTGCCAACACACGTTTTGTCACGTCGCGGATATCCGCTGCACGTTCTTGCATGTATGGGTTGTCTTCCATGCCTTCAAAGATAGTGATGAACATGTCAGTCACTTCTTTAAGACCTGCTTCAGCATTGACTTTCTTAGCACGGATTGTTTCTTTAATCTGACCAATCAATTCTGGGTCAGCAAGAACCATCAAATGAGCGTCAAAAACTTGAGCTGCTTCTTCACCAAGCGTACCTACAGCTTTCTCACGGATAAGAGAAAGCTCGTTTTGAGAAGCTTCAAGAGCTACATCCAAACGAGCCTCTTCTGCGTTTGTATCTTCGACTGAAACAGTCTCGAATGACAAATCCGGTTGAACGAGTAGATATGCTTTTGCAACTGCAACACCGTCAGATGCTGCGATTCCTTTAAGCATTTCTGTCATTTTCCTTATGCCAATCCTTCTTTTTCCATTGTTTCTGAGATTGCAGCGATAGCGTCATCTGCATCTGCACCTTCAGCTGAGATAGTTACGTCAGCACCTTGGCCAACACCAAGACTCATAACACCCATGATTGATTTAAGGTTAACTGATTTACCTTTGTACTCAAGAGTGATATCTGAAGCAAATTTGCTAGCAGTTTGTACCAACAATGTTGCTGGACGTGCGTGAATACCTGTTTCTGCCACTACGTGGAAATCTTTAGAAGCCATAGTTTGACTCTCCTTTTTGTTCTTTCTTTTTTGAGTTATATGTGATAACCCTTACAATTTGGTATTATACCATCTTCTAGGATTTTTTTCAAGCATTTTATGGGATTTATTCGATTTCCTTTCAGATAACTTGCTGAAAATCTTCTATTCTATATAACAAAACACAGGATATAGTTTTCCAAAAAACAACTTATAGGAGAATTATCACTATTTTCCAAAACAAACACTACATATTGTGTTTTGTTTAGTTATGTACAAAAACAGACCACTATATTTAGTTTTAAATCGTTGACAAAAATTTATTTTCTGATATACTAAGATAGTATTAAATTTTGAAGAGGAGTTACACAATGGTAACCGTTTATTCTAAAAATAACTGTGTCCAATGTAAAATGACTAAACGTTTCTTGGACAGTAATAACGTTGAATATAAAGAAATCAATCTCGATGAACAACCTGAGTACATCGATCAAGTTAAAGAGCTCGGTTTCAGCGCAGCTCCTGTTATCCAAACACCAACTGAAGTCTTTTCAGGTTTCCAACCAGGAAAACTGAAACAATTAGCATAATCTTAGTACATCATCCAGAAGAGACTGCTTCTAGGGCTAACTTAGAAGCCTTTCTTTTGTAATTAGATAAGGGAAATTTTATGGGATTAAAACATCTTGAGGACGTGACTTACTTCCGTCTCAATAACGAAATCAACCGTCCTGTTAATGGACAAATCATGCTTCATAAAGATAAGGAAGCCTTGGATGCTTTCTTTAAAGAAAATGTAGTTCCAAACACTATGGTTTTTGATTCAATCAAAGATAAAATCAACTACCTCATTGAACACAACTACATCGAAACAGCCTTTATCAAGAAATACCGTCCAGAATTTTTGGAAGAATTGTACCAATTTATCAAAGAACAAAACTTCCAATTCAAGTCTTTCATGGCTGCCTATAAATTTTACAATCAATATGCTTTGAAGACTAACGACGGTGAATACTATCTTGAAAGTATGGAAGACCGTGTCTTCTTCAACGCACTTTATTTTGCTGACGGTGATGAGGCGATTGCAATTGATATTGCTAATGAAATCATCCACCAACGCTACCAACCCGCTACTCCTTCCTTCTTGAATGCTGGACGTGCTCGTCGTGGGGAGTTGGTATCTTGTTTCTTGATTCAGGTCACAGATGATATGAACTCTATCGGACGTTCAATCAACTCTGCTCTTCAACTTTCACGTATCGGTGGTGGTGTGGGAATTACCCTCAGCAACCTTCGTGAAGCTGGTGCACCTATCAAAGGCTATGAAGGGGCAGCTTCTGGAGTCGTACCTGTTATGAAACTTTTCGAAGATAGCTTCTCTTACTCAAACCAATTGGGTCAACGTCAAGGTGCTGGTGTTGTCTACCTCAACGTCTTCCACCCAGATATTATCGCCTTCCTTTCAACTAAGAAAGAAAACGCCGATGAAAAAGTTCGTGTTAAGACCCTTTCACTTGGTGTTGTGGTGCCCGATAAATTCTACGAATTGGCTCGTAAAAATGAAGAAATGTATCTATTCAGCCCATACTCAGTAGAGCTGGAATACGGTGTGCCATTCAACTACATTGACATCACTGAAAAATACGATGAACTAGTCGCAAATCCAAATATCCGCAAGACAAAAATCAAGGCGCGTGATTTGGAAACTGAAATCTCTAAATTGCAACAAGAGTCTGGTTACCCTTATGTCGTCAACATTGATACGGCTAACCGTGCAAATCCTGTTGATGGTAAGATTATCATGAGTAACTTGTGTTCTGAGATTCTTCAAGTTCAAGAACCAAGCTTGATCAACGATGCTCAAGAATTCCTTCAAATGGGAACGGACGTTTCATGTAACCTTGGTTCAACCAACGTGGTTAACATGATGACTTCACCTGACTTTGGTCGTTCTATCCGTGCTATGGTTCGTGCCCTTACTTTCGTTACAGATAGTTCACATATCGTAGCTGTTCCTACTATCGACCATGGAAATAGCCAAGCCCACACCTTTGGTCTCGGTGCTATGGGACTTCATAGCTACCTTGCCCAACAACTGATTGAGTATGGATCGCCTGAGTCTGTTGAATTTACAAGCATCTACTTTATGCTTATGAACTACTGGACCTTGGTTGAGTCAAACAATATTGCGCGTGAACGTTGTATCACCTTCCACAACTTTGAAAAATCAGACTATGCTAACGGAAGCTACTTTGACAAGTATATTACAGGCGAGTTTGTTCCAAAATCAGACCGTGTTAAAGAACTCTTCAAAGATGTCTTTATCCCAAGTGCTGCTGACTGGGCTGAACTTCGCGACAAGGTTCAAGCAGATGGACTTTACCACCAAAACCGTCTAGCTGTTGCTCCAAATGGTTCGATCAGTTACATCAATGATGTTTCTGCTTCTATCCACCCGATTACGCAACGTATCGAAGAGCGTCAAGAAAAGAAAATCGGGAAAATCTACTATCCTGCTGCTGGCTTGTCAACAGAAACCATTCCTTACTACACTTCTGCTTACGACATGGATATGCGTAAAGTCATCGATGTTTACGCTGCTGCAACTGAGCATGTGGACCAAGGACTTTCACTCACCCTCTTCATGCGTAGTGACATTCCAAAAGGACTTTACGAATGGAAGAAAGAAAACAAACAAACGACACGTGACTTGTCTATCCTTCGTAACTATGCCTTTAACAAGGGTATCAAGTCTATCTACTACGTCCGTACCTTTACAGATGATGGTGGAGAAGTCGGTGCTAACCAATGTGAAAGCTGTGTGATTTAATCTTTGCTTGAGGAAACTACATTTTCTCAGATTAGTGGTTCATTCACCCTGCTAAACTAAACAGGAATAAGCATCTATACTATGGAAAAACAAAAAAGTCGGGCTTCCGACTTTTTGTGCGAAACTCCTCTAGGATTATGATAAAATAGAGATAATTGTGAGTTCGCAATACTAAACACAGAAAGAGATTTCAAATGGAAACTTACTACAAAGCCATTAACTGGAATGCCATCGAAGATGTCATCGACAAATCAACTTGGGAAAAACTGACGGAGCAATTCTGGCTCGATACACGTATTCCTTTGTCAAATGACTTGGATGACTGGAGAAAGCTATCAAATGTAGAAAAAGACTTGGTTGGAAAAGTCTTTGGTGGTTTAACCCTTCTAGACACTATGCAATCTGAAACTGGGGTTCAAGCCCTTCGCGCGGACATCCGTACACCACATGAGGAAGCTGTTTTCAATAACATCCAATTTATGGAATCTGTTCACGCTAAATCTTACTCATCAATCTTCTCTACCTTGAATACTAAGGCTGAGATTGAAGAAATTTTCGAATGGACCAATACCAATCCTTACCTACAAAAGAAGGCAGAGATTGTCAACGAAATCTACCTAAACGGTAGCCCACTTGAAAAAAAAGTTGCCAGTGTCTTCCTCGAAACCTTCCTCTTCTACTCTGGTTTCTTCACGCCGCTCTACTACCTTGGTAATAACAAACTAGCCAACGTTGCGGAAATCATCAAATTAATTATTCGTGATGAGTCTGTTCACGGAACCTACATCGGATATAAATTCCAACTCGGTTTCAATGAATTACCTGAAGAAGAGCAAGAAAAACTCAAAGAATGGATGTATGACCTGCTCTACACTCTTTATGAAAACGAAGAAGGTTATACAGAAAGTCTCTATGATGGTGTTGGTTGGACGGAAGAAGTCAAAACCTTCCTTCGCTACAATGCCAACAAGGCACTCATGAACCTGGGTCAAGATCCACTCTTCCCAGATTCAGCTGATGATGTCAACCCAATCGTTATGAACGGTATTTCAACAGGAACTTCCAACCACGACTTCTTCTCTCAAGTCGGAAATGGTTACCTTCTTGGCGAAGTTGAAGCCATGCAAGACGATGACTACAACTACGGTTTGGACTAATTCACTTATCCCAGAACTGATAACAAATATCATGGTTTGTTTAAAACAACCATGATATTTTTGTTTTTGTTTTCTTTTGTTTTTTAAATTGATTGATTGAATACTTTATGATAAAATAGTAATAGAAATAGAGGTGATAACGATGTTAAAGCAGGAAAAACTAGATAATATTCTAGAAACGGTAAATACAAAGGGAACTATTACTGTAAAAGAAATCATGACTCGCTTGGATGTGTCAGATATGACTGCTAGACGCTACTTGCAAGAGTTGGCAGACAAGGATCTACTTGTTCGGGTGCACGGTGGAGCTGAAAAAATTCGCACAGGTTCCATTTTAAATAATGAACGTTCCAATACTGAAAAACAAAGCTTACAAATTGCAGAAAAACAAGAAATTAGCCGTTTTGCAGGCCATTTAATCGATGAAGGGGAGACTATTTTTATTGGACCAGGTACAACCTTAGAATCTTTTGCCCGTGAACTCCCAATCGATAATATTCGTGTTGTAACAAACAGTTTACCAGTCTTTCTCATCCTAAACGAACGAAAACTAACAGATTTGATTTTAATTGGTGGGAATTACCGCTCTATCACTGGAGCCTTTGTGGGAACACTAACCTTACAAAACCTAGCCAATCTACAATTTTCTAAAGCCTTCGTTAGCTGCAATGGCATTAAGGATAATGCGATTGCGACCTTTAGTGAAGAGGAAGGTGAATCTCAACGCATCGCCCTCAATAATTCCAATAAAAAATACTTACTAGCTGACAATAGTAAGTTCAATAAATTTGATTTTTATACCTTCTACAATATCTCTGATATTGATACCATCGTTTCAGACTCTAAACTGAGCAAAGAAACGTTTGAACAACTTTCAAAACAAACAAAAATTATTCTTTCTAAACCATAAAACTGAGGATTGATAAAAAATAAAATGCGTCATATCAAGAAAATAAGAATCTTGATATGACGCATTTTTTGATGAAGATTTTTACAAAAAGTTTCCTAGATTATTTATGATTGTTGAAACGGCATAAAATCTGAATCAAAGGAGATATTATCCCGTTCTTCAGGACTGATAAAATTTAAAAGGATATTTTTAAATTCTTCTAGCTCATAGTCTGAATGGCAAATCCATTCTTTACCGGTAGAGACATACCATTTCCCAAGATTTTTCAGCTCCTCATTAGTCAAACGAGGTATTTGAGAACATTTATCAAAATTGATAATATAAACTTTTTCATAAATTGATTGGATAAAATCTTTGAACATCTTTTGCCTCACTATAATTCTATATCTAATTACTAATTCTACTAGTCTATAATCTGACTTTCTGCTACTTTCTTGTACCAGTGAGCTGATTTCTTAGGATAACGTTCTTGAGTTTCAAAGTCTACATAGAAGAGACCGTAACGTTTTTCATAACCGTTTGACCATGAGAAAACATCCATTAATGACCAGATGAAGTATCCTTTGACGTTTGCACCATCAGCAATAGCATCAGACAAGACCTCCAAGTGTTGTTTGACATAATCAATACGACCATCATCGTAAACAGTGTTATCGACGAACTCATCTTTATAACCAAGTCCATTTTCAGTGATGTAAATCTTCTTGTAGTTAGGATAATCTTTCTTCACACGCATGATTTGGTCATACAAACCTTGAGGGTAGATAATCCAATCCCAATCCGTACGTGGTACATAATCAGGAGCTACACGACGACCAACACCTTTGATTTGGTATTTAGAGCTTCCTTTTTCACCTTTACCATTATGGATGATTTCAGTTTCTCCATCAAAGGCTTCCATCCAGTCACTCATATAGTAGTTAATTCCTAGGAAGTCATTCAAGTCTTTTGCGGCTTCTAATACTTCGAAATCTTCTTCACGAAAATCTAAGCTACCACCATTGGCAGCCAAGATAGCCTCTACCCCTGCCAGAGTCTTTTCAGAGTAGTGACCCAGATAAGTTGCATCCAAGATAAATTTATTGTGAATAATATCTTCCAACTCAGCTGCACGAACATCTGCTGGATTTTTAGGATCTAAAGGATACTTGGTTGGCAGTGCATGAACAACACCAATTTCACCTTTATAACCTTTATCTTTATATAACTTGACTGCACGCGCATGAGAAACCATCATATTGTGGTGCGATTGGAAAACTTTGGCAAGGTCGTACTGAATACCTGGAGGGAATTTCCCAACCAAGTATTGACCATCACCGATTGGCCCAATTTCATTAAAGGTTGTCCAATAGTTTACTTCTGGGAATTCTTCAAAACAGAAGGCAGCGTAGTCTACAAAATGTTCAATGTTTTCACGGTTTAAGAAGTCTCCATTTGAGTGGAGAGCTTCTGGTGTGTCAAAGTGATGAAGAGTTACAAAGGGCTCAACGTGACGTTTGTGACACTCTGCAAATAGATTATGATAAAACTCAACACCTTTCTGATTTACTTGACCGTAACCGGTTGGGAAAATACGTGACCAGGCAATAGAAATTCGAATACCATTGACACCATACTCTTCTGCTAGCTTTAGGTCAACTGGATATCGATTGTAAAAGTCACTGGCTGGTTCTGCAGTGTACCAGTAGTTATCTTCAAGATATTTATCCCAAGCTACTGGTCCTTTACCATCAGTATGTGTAGCACCTTCTGCTTGATAAGCAGCTGTTGCGCCACCAAAAATAAAGTCTTTTGGTAATGTTTTTGTCATTTTTTCACCTATTTCTTGATTTAAATAAAGTAAAAGTGAGAGGAGAGGAGTCAGTGAGCCATCCTTCTCCATCTCACTTCTTGTACCGAGTCACCAAATTGTGACATGAGGAGGTAAAAACGATATATTTTTACCGACGAATTAATAAGGCGATTAGGAAATTCGCCATAGCGATTTCCGTAACGATAGGAGACTATTTCAGAGTCCCTATTATTAATCGAATTGTGACATGAGGAGGTAAAAACGATATCTTTTTACCGACGAATTAACAAGGCGATTAGGAAATTCGCCATAGCGATTTCCGTAACGATAGGAGACTATTTTATAGTCCCTATTATTAATCGAATTGTGACATGAGGAGGTAAAAACGATATCTTTTTACCGACGAATTAACAAGGCGATTAGGAAATTCGCCATAGCGATTTCCGTAACGATAGGAGACTATTTCACAGTCCCTATCGTTAATCGAATTGAGCTTGTACAAATGCTAGAGCACCTTTTCCATCACGAGTTAATTTGATGTATTGAGCGCCTTCTGTCTTGGCAAGTTTAATACCGAGTTTATCTGTTTCTGCTTTCATATCTTCAAAGTTTGAAGCAACTTGAGGAGCAAGGATAACAAGATCAAACTCTGGCAACATTTCACGGTGAGCACCATAGCCACCTGCTGCTGCTTTCACAGGAACATTGTACTCTGCAGCTGCCTTGTTCAAAGCATTTGCAAGGAGACCACTTGTACCTCCACCAGCACAGAGAACGAGGACATTTGTTTCTTCAGTGATGGTATTTTGTGCTGCTTCTACACTCGCTTTTTCAAGAATAGCATCTGCTTTTGCAGTGTTGAAGTTTGCAGCAACTTTTTCTTTCAATTCATCATTAGACTTACCTGAACGTTCTTCTTCAAGAATTTGTTCATCATAGACCTTAAGGAATGGATAGTAAATGACTACGTCAACCACGATTAGAAGAGCAGCAAGAATGAATGATAGAACTTGGAAGTTCGTACCAAGAACTAGACCTAGTGGAGCTGGGGTTGTCCATGGTAGATTAGCAGTAAATGAATTCATTCCAAGAGTTTCAATGAAGAATTTAAAAATCCAAACGTTTGCGATAGGAGCAAAGATAAATGGAATGAAAAAAATCGGGTTCAATACAAGCGGTGCACCAAACAAGATTGGTTCATTTACACCAAAGAATGTTGGAACTACTGAAGCACGACCGATGGCACGGTTACGTTTTGATTTTGTTAACCACATGAACATGAATGGAACAACCAGTGTCGCACCAGTACCACCCATGGTAACGATAAACATTTGTGTACCAGAAGTAAGAATCTTGTCAGCGTGCATACCTTGTTGGAGAAGGTTCAAGTTGACTTCGGCATTTGCATAGGTAATAGCTGCGATTGCTGGTTCAACGATAGATGGACCATGGATACCAACAAACCAGAAGAAGGCAAAGGCACCAAAGATAATGGTAATACCAAGATATCCGTCTGCTGCTGAGAAGAGTGGTGCAAAGAATTTACCGATTGATTCAGCTACGCTTGCACCCACAAAATGACGTGCTAGTAAATCAAGAGCATAAAGAGAAACAACAGATAGAGTGAATGGAATCACATCTTTAAAGACTTGTGAGATATTTGGTGGAACTTCGTCAGGCATACGAATAGTGACATTGTTCTTAACACAAACCTTATAGATGGCTACAGTAACAAAGGCAGCAAGGAAGGCTGAAAGCAAACCTTTTGTCCCCAAGAATCCAGTAGCTAGACCATTTTCGATAGGATCAGCTGCCAACATCAACAAACCAACAATTGCTGCCAACAATGTTGACATATAGTTGATTTGATTGGTTTTCTCCATGCTACGGTTTACTGAGTCAGTCAATGACTTAGCTGTTGTACCAGCTACCAAGAGAGCCAGAATACCCATAGAATAGCTATAAGGTTTCATCAGAAAGGCTACAACTTCATCAGACCATTTAAAGCCCCATGAGTTTGGTACAAAGGCAATCAAGATAAAAATACTTGAGAAGAGAATAACAGGCATACCTGCAATAAAACCATCACGAATGGCACGAAGGTAGATATTACGAGATAATTTCTCAAAGAAAGGCTTTCCTTTCTCAATAAATGCAATTAGTTTATTCATTATTTAACTCCTCTCTTGTACAGTTCAATTAAATGGTGCATCAAATCTTTTAACAAAATAGTTGTCATCAAGTGATCTTGACCGTGCATCATGGTCACACTATACGCTAAGTCCTCACCAGAAGCTTCCTTAGTCAATAGACTTGTTTGCGCGTGGTGAGCCTCTGCAATACAGCTACCAGCTTCCTCTACCAGAGCGTCCGCTTTTTCAAAATCACCAGCTTCAGCAGCCTTCAAGGCTTCCAATAGTTTTGAACGAGCGTCGCCAGCATAGGCTACGATTTCAAAACCTAACAATGTTACTTCTTCTCTATTCATGATAGAATTCTCCTTATATGGTTTTAATTAAATTTTTATGACAATAAACGTTGGATATGTAGAACTAGATAAACTCGTTCACTTTTATACAAATCAAAACCCGTATGTTGCGTAATCACATCATAGATCTTGGAACCAATCTCGAAGGCTTTTGGATAGGATTGTTTGACATGGTCTTCCATATCCAGAAGTGATTGGTTATCATCTCTAGATCTGTCTAAATAATCCAAGAAATAATTCAAATGTATCATAAAGCGATCATAGAAATGGTTATTCTCTTTAGTTCGTTGAATTGCATAGTCCGTTAAAACTTTTTCAACATTACTGAGAATTTCTTTCCTCTTATCAATCGACTCCACAAGTTCCACTTCATTTTCACCTTCGGCATTAATGAAATGATAAGCAATCCGAATAATTTCGTCCTCAGGAAAATGATCTGCTAGCTTCTGACGGTAAATTTCAAATGCTTCATTTGCGATTTGAAAAGCGACAGGATACTTAGTGGAAATATCTGGTAGATTACTATCCTTGTACCTTCCTTGTGCTAGAGCTTGGTAAGAACAGTAAATATGATCTGTCAAGGTTACGTAGAGATACTCTTGAATCGGATAATGATATTTCTTTGATAGCTTATCAATGATTTCATAGGTCACTGTTATAAAATCAAGCGGAACATCTTTGAGGAGAGCCATAAAGTTTTCTCTTGACTCTTCGGTCTTCATCCGAAAGATCTTCTCTACTTGGTTTTCAGAAATTAAGTCTCCCTTCTTTTTTCCAAATGTAATCCCCTTACCAATCACAATCACTTCTTCTCCTTTATCATTTCTGACAAGTGAAACATTATGGTTCATTGGTTTTAGAATTCGATACATGACAACCTCCTTTTGTATATTAAAGGTATATGAGTACAAAAAATGACCACAAATGAGGTTAGAAAATTAACTATTTTCTAATTCATCTGTGATCATGCCTAATATTACTTAGTAACACTCACTACTATTAAACTATGGTTTAATTATAACACTAAGATAAAAGATTGTAAACACATTCAATCAATAAAATTCCATTTTTAGACGAAAATACTCAAACAGTCCAATTCTTATTTTACACGCGTTCTTTCCATGAAGTTGCTGTTGTTTGAAGAACTTTATTGAGTTCATCAATGTTTTCAAATCCAGTTGTGCGTAGCCATTCGCGAGCTGCTGCTTCACCATCTTTGATGTAAGCTTCAACTGATCCAGCCCATGTAGCACGGCCACAAAGAACTCCGTTAAAGTTTGCACCTGATTCATGGGCAAATACAAGAGTATCTTGGAAAAGTTTAGCTGATACACCAGCACTCAAGTAGATGTATGGCAAGTTAGTTGCTTCATCTTGTGCTTTGAAGAAGGCTGCTGCTTCTTCACGTGTGTAAACCACTTCACCCTCAGCAAAGCCTTCAACATATTTAATGTTAACAGGAACTTCTACTTTCAAGACATCAATGTTAAAGCGTGGGTCTGAGAAGACTTTCATAGCACCGATAACTTTGTGTGGTTTTACTTTCGCGTATTCTACTGAACCTGCGTCCGCAATTTTTTCATCGTAAGCAAGGATTTCAAGGAAGAATGGGATATCTTCAGCCACACATTCAGAACCGATACGTTCGATGTAAGCTTGTTTTTCTTGGTTGAGTTCGTCTGAGCTATCTACATCATAGTAAAGCAAGAATTTAACTGCATCTGCACCCTCTTCTTTAATACGTTTTGCAGACCAAACATCCAAGCAGTCTGGCAAGCGTTTTGTGCTTGTTGTGTCATAACCTGTTTTTTCATAAGCAAGAAGAAGACCAGCTTTTTCATCAAGAGCTTTAGTTGCTGGAAGTCCATACTCAGGGTCAAGAAGCATTGATGAAGCGTATTTAGTCAATTCATCTGCTACCAAGACTTTAAGTTCTTCCATTTGAGCAACAGTTGGTTCTTCTGTTTGGTGTTGAGCCATGAGGCGTTTCAAAGCACCACGTTGGTCAAAAGCAAGAGCTGAGATGATTCCATTTTCATCAGAAAGTTTTTCTAAGCGTGCACGTTTTTGTTCTGTTAAAGCCATTTTATACCTCTTTTACTATTAATTGATCATATAGAGCTTGATAGTTGGCCATGTTGACATGACCAGTCATTTTTTCTTGAGCATTGAGCATACCAAGGACATTTGCCTTGATGAGGAGTTCTGCATCCGATTCTTTATGAAGTAGTCCTGAAGAAATCCCTGCCACAGTAGAGTCTCCAGATCCGACAGGGTTGGCTACCTGGATTCTAGGAATATCTACTTTATAGAAAGTATCACCATGTTTAGCAAAGGCACCGTTGGCACCAAGCGAAACGATAATCCATTCAATCCCAGCAAACAAAGGTTCTTGGAGAACTTCTTTTAATTCATCCAAATCCTCAGAAACTTCTCTTCCAAGAAGCTGAGACAATTCCTCATTATTTGGTTTGATGACTGTTGGTTTATGTGATGATTCAAGAACAGCCTGAAGAGCTGCACCTGAACAGTCCAAAACTACAGGTTTACCAGCTTGATTGGCAAGTTCTACCAAGCTCGCATAGTAATCAACTGGAAGACCTGCTGGGAGACTACCTGAGATAGCTACTACTTCAACTGACTCCAAAAGATTTTTGAAATGTTCCAAAAAGTCTTGACCTTCCTGTTCCAATACTACAGGACCTTTTTCAAGAACTTCTGTTTGGTTGTCGCCGTGGAGAATAGCGATACAGTTACGAGTTTCTCCCTGAATTGAGAAGAAATCTTTCTTAACGTTATCATCGATATGTTCAACCAAAAACTCACCAAGTTTGCCACCCACTAAACCAGTAGCAAGAACAGAATCACCAAATTCTGAAAGTACTCGAGTAACGTTTAGTCCCTTACCACCAGCCGTTTTGGTTACATCCACCACACGATTGACAGTATCAATCTTTAACTCATCCAAGGGATAGGAAATATCAATGGATGGGTTCATTGTGACTGTTAAAATCATAGGTCACCTCTTAGTCGTGGTATTCTCCGCGATCCCATTTTTCAAGGAATTCAGTGAAGAAGTTTGCGTCTGTTTGTTGAGCATTGTGACTTTCAACGTGTTCAATTTTAGCAATCAATTTTTTGTTTTCTTCAGATGGTTTGTATTCAGCATGGATGAAAGCTTCGATGATGTCACACATGAGCAATTCACCAGTAATCTTACCACCAAAACCGATAACGTTAGCATTCAATTGTTCTTTAGCATAAAGGGCTGTTGTCATATCACGAACCAAGGCAGAACGAACACCAGGAACTTTATTTACAGCATTGTTGATACCAACACCAGTACCACAGATACATACCCCAAGATCAGCTTGACCGCTAGTTACGGCTTCACCAACTTTTTTACCAAAGATTGGGTAGTGAGTACGTGTATGGTCATATGTACCAAAGTCAATGACTTCATATCCTTTTGATTTCAAAAATTCTGAAACCGCCATTTTTTCATCTGTTACGATGTGGTCACATCCAATTGCAATTCTCATTAGTTATTCCCTCCGATTAATTATATAAATCTAATATCATTTATCCTTACTCAAGAAAAATCAAGATTAGCTTAGGAAGCGAGCTGCGAGCATAACTGAGGTTAGCTAAAGTGAGCTGACGACAGATTATCTTGATTTTTGAAGAGTATTAGCACATTTTGTTCAACATATCGACCCTGATTTGGTGACGGCCACCATCGTATTTACCGTTAACAAATCCTTTAGCAATGTTTTTAGCCAATTCATCACCGACAAGTTGTGCACCCATAGTGATCATACGTGAGTTGTTGTGACCACGAGTCATATAAGCTGAACGTTCATCAGATACTTCTGCAGCAACCATTCCTTTGATTTTTGTTGCGACCATGAATGGACCAGCACCATAAGCATCAATCACGATACCAAGGTTTTGTTCTTCTTTGTTTACTTCTGCAGCAACAGCAAGAGTCACATCAACAAAGTCTTGACCTTCAGCCGTAACATCCACAACGTGGAAGTTTTCTTTTTCCAAGAAGTCTTTCACAACTTCTTTCAATCTCAAACCTGCAGCATCTGCACCGATAACAATAGACATATTGTATACTCCTTTTATTTTTCTAGGCTAATAAAACCTTTTATAGTTAGCAGTTTATACTCTTCGAAAATCAAATTCAAACCGCGTCAACGTCGCCTTGCCGTACTCAAGTACAGCCTGCGGCTAGTTTCCTAGTTTGCTCTTTAATTTTCATTGAGTATTACCTACAAAAGCTTTCTAGCAGTTTATTGACAAATTGAATTGAACGAGATGAATGACACCTTATTCAAGTTTAGGAAACCAGTTCCTTAGAAATAATCTTTCTTCACGAAAGAGAATATAACAATCGATTATTTGTTTGTTGCAAACATCATTTGTTGCTTACAAACATAATATACTCCTATTTTCTAAAAAAGTCAACAGTTTATGTTTGTTTTTGTGTTTTTTAACTAAAAAATTTCGATATCAAAACCAATCTGATCCACTTGACCAGGTTCTAGTAGACGAACACTCTTCTTGTCTTCTAGATGATCTCCTTCTTCAAGGGATGTTGACAAGCCAGACCATGGTTCAAAAGCAATGAAAGGACCTTTATTCAAGGTTGACCAGATGATGAGATTTGGAAACTCTGCAAAGTGCACTTTCAATCCCTTATCATGTTTACGAGAACGAAGCGCAATTGTTCTAGATTGCAATTCATCTAAGGTGACTGCATCCGTGCTGAAAAGATCATAACTAAGATCTATTTCTTTTTGCTCCTCTAGCCATGGACTTCTATCTTTAAAATCCAACATACCTGTTTCTGGGAAAGGACGTGGAACAGAGCAAGTCTCTTCTTTCTCAAACTCTAAATAGTAATCTTCATAGACTTCATCATCAAGTAGAGGACAATTAAAGCCTGGATGGCCACCAATAAAGTAAGGTATGACCTTGCTAGTTTCTTTATTGAAAATCTTGTATTGAGTCCGTACTCTCTTGCCATTAAGGATATAAGTGATTTCTAGGCGGAAATGATAAGGGTAGTTTTGATAGCTATTCTCATCGTCTTCAATTGCAAAAGTTACACTATTATCTGTCTGTTCAACTAATTCAAATTCTTTCTTGCGAACCAAACCATGACGAGGAATCTTCCCTTTGCTTTCTTGTCCCTTCTCATCTATATAGAAGGCTGTATCGTCTCTCAATGAACCACAAATAGGGAAGAGAACAGGAGCTTGTCCACTCCAATAAGTAGCATCTCCTTGCCACAAATACTCCAGACCTTCAGCATCTTTTATAGAAGACAAAGCCCCACCAAAACTGTTAAATTGAACACTTAATTGTTCTGATTTTAATTCAATTACCATTATTTTCTCCGATTTCTTGATAGTTTATAAAAAACTAGGCTGTCACTCCTAAAGGATGTCGACAACCTAGCTTTAACAATTTACATTTTATAGGAGCGCATTATTTTGCTTTTGCTGCGTACTCTTCGTTACGTTTGATCATTTGTTTTCTGTACCAAGCAAAGATACCGATATAGAATACAAGGAAGACTACTGCACCAAGGATTGCTTTGATATCACCTGTTGTAGTGTTACCAATTGTCCAACCAAGAAGTTTTTCGATTGGTCCTTCAAGAGTTGAGTGGGTAATCAATTGAGTTTCACTCACACCTGCTGGGAAGGCACCTACACCTTTAGCAAGTTCTGTTGCAAATGGTGCGATAAGTGTACCTGAAAGAAGGAAGAGTGGCAACAAGAGTGTTCCAAAGATAATCATACGGAGCAATTTACCACGTGTTACAACCAAGAGAGCTGGTGTAACACCCATAGCGATAATACCGGCAAGTGGCAAGATACCATTTCCGACTTTTGAAAGAAGTACTGCTTCAATCAACATGATTGGTGCAAGTACGTTGGCACAAGCCCAGATTTCAGCACGACCAGCAATGAATGGCCAGTCAAGACCGATATTGAATTTACGTCCTTGAAGACGTTTAGTAGCAACGTTTGTAATACCTTGTGAAAGAGGTTCTACGGCAGCGATGAACCATGAACCGATAAGTGAGAAGAGTTCCAAAGATACACCGGCAGTCAAACCAAGAGACAACCATCCTTTGATAACAAGACGCCATTTATCTGCATCTGCAACCCCTTCAATTGGATGTGGAGTTCCCATAATACCGATAACGATACCAAGGATGAAACCGATGAAGAATTTAGATCCCCAGAAACCGATTTTCTTGTTCAATTTTGCAGCATCAAAGTCATATTTATCAAGACCTGGGAAGAATTTTTCAAAAATCTTATCCAAAACCATGATAACTGGGTTCATCATGTAGTTCATGTGAGTTGAAGTCATTGGTGATGAACTTGGTGCATTAAGAAGGTCATCAAATGTAGGTTTCATCAAGTCAGAGTTGATGATTTTAAGAACCCCAACAAGTACAATAGCTGCTGTAGCAATCAATAGTGAAACCCCTTGGCTCACACCGTTGTTGTCTGCATACCATTTAATCAAAAGACCTGTGATAGACAAGTGCCAGATATCGAAGATATCAACGTCAAGTGTATCTGTTTTCTTCATAGCAAGCATCACTATGTTGACAATCAACATGATGAGCAAGAAGTAAAGTGTCCAAGCAGAACCCCAAGTGATTGTAGCAAGTGGTGCCCAACCAACGTCGGTAATACTCAATTGAATACCAGTATTTTCAACGAATTTTGCAAGTGATGCTGAGAAAGCACCATTTAGCATACCGATGATAGCTCCGATACCAGTAAGAGCGATGGCAAGTTTGATACCACCTTCAAGCGCTTTGGAGAATTTCACTCCAAAAAGTAAAGCCAATACTGTCAAAATGATTAACATGATGACAGGTCCACCCATATCTAAGATGGGCTTGAAAATCTTGCCGATTAGGTCAAAGATTGCATCCATAACAGTTCCTCCCTTTTTTATGTTATATGAATGTTAACAAATTAAAACTAGCTTAATCCGTGTTCTTTAATAGCTGCTTCAATATTATCAAATACTGGAGCACTCATAGCTGGGATACGGAATAAGATTGGTCCAGCTTCGATAACTGGAATACCTGGGTCAAAACCAAGGTCTGTCGCAGCAATCGGTGTGAAGATGTCATAACCTTTGATAAGGTCTTCGTTAACGTCTTTTACCATAACTGCATCACAGTGAACATCAAAACCACGGTTTGAAAGTTCTTCTTCAAGAGCGCTTTTAATTTGGTGGCTTGAGTTAACACCTGCACCGCAGGCAGCAAGAATTTTAATCATATGGATTTCCTCCGATTTAATATTTTTAATAGACAAGATTAAGCGATTGCTTCAGCTATATAAGCATAGAGAGCTTCTGGTTCAGAAATTTTTGATAGGTCTTCTAGATGACCATTTCCAGTAAAGAAGTCCATCAACTGAGCAAGAATGTTGGTTTGACTTGAACTTGAGTTATTAATGATAAAGAAGAGCAAGGATACTTCTACTTCCTTATCTGGTGCAATCATATTGTGGAAAGTCACTGGTTTTTCTAATCGAACGACCACAACTTTTTCAGCTAGATTATGAACAATATCTGTATGAGGAATAGCCACATTCGGCAAATCCTTACCCAAAAATTCCATATCTAAGCCAGTTGGAAATGACTTTTCACGCGTGATCAAGGCTTCACGATAGGTTGGAGTCACGATTTCTCGTTCTTCCAATAAAGTTGCAACCTGATCAAAGAGATGTTCTTGATTATCCGCTTCTAAGCAAAACACAAGGTTTTTGTCAAAGAAATGATCTAATCCCATAAGGTTTTCCCTTCTTTCCATTAACTTTATGCTATAAGTATAACACTATATGAAATCGTTGTCAATATTTTTCTGTTGTTTTTTGTCTCTTTTTTTATATTTTTGTTGTTTTTGTAGTTTGTTATATAAAAACAAACATCTAAACAAACACTACAAACATTTTTTCTGTTCTAGAAACTAAAAAAGCAGACCATTTAAGCCTGCTTTACTATTGATTCTTATATAAATTTCCTATTAACAAGAAAAACAATTCTGATAACTTATTCTTCATCCATGCTCAAAACGCTTAGGAAGGCTTCTTGTGGAACTTCTACTGATCCGATAGCTTTCATACGTTTCTTACCAGCTTTTTGTTTTTCAAGGAGTTTACGTTTACGAGAAACGTCACCACCGTAACACTTGGCAAGTACGTTCTTACGAAGGGCCTTGATGTCAGTACGAGCAACAATCTTGTGTCCAATAGCTGCTTGAATCGGAACTTCAAATTGTTGACGAGGGATGATTTTCTTGAGCTTATCAACGATGAGTTTCCCACGTTCGTAGGCAAAATCCTTGTGAACGATAAAGCTGAGGGCATCCACCTTGTCTCCATTGAGAAGGATATCCATTTTGACTAGCTTAGATGGGCGGTACTCTGACAATTCGTAGTCAAAACTTGCATAACCACGTGTCGAAGACTTAAGCTTATCAAAGAAGTCAAAGACGATTTCAGCAAGAGGAATTTGATAGATAACATTAACACGATTATCATCGATATAGTCCATGGTTACAAAGTCCCCACGCTTACGCTGTGCCAGCTCCATCACTGCTCCAACAAATTCCTGCGGTACCATGATTTGTGCTTTAACATAAGGCTCTTCAATGGTCGCAATCTTGGTTGGGTCTGGAAACTCAGATGGGTTAGACACATCCATAGACTCACCGTCGGTCAAATTAACTTTGTAAATAACAGACGGAGCTGTCATGATGAGGTCAATATTGAACTCACGTTCCAAACGTTCTTGGATAACATCCATATGGAGAAGTCCAAGGAAACCACAACGGAAACCAAATCCAAGTGCCTGAGATGTTTCTGGTTCAAACTGAAGGCTGGCATCATTCAGTTGCAATTTTTCAAGGGCTTCACGAAGGTCATTGTATTTGTTTGACTCAATTGGGTAGAGACCCGCAAAGACCATAGGATTCATCTGCTTGTAACCATGTAATGGCTCTGCAGCAGGATTGGTTGCCAAGGTAACGGTATCACCCACACGAGTGTCCTGAACCGTCTTGATAGAAGCCGCAATATAACCAACGTCACCAGTCGCAAGGAAATCACGACCAACTGCTTTCGGTGTAAAAATACCAACTTCGGTCACATCAAAGGTCTTGCCATTGCTCATAAGCTGAATCTTATCGCCAGGTTTGACCACTCCATCCATAACACGAACTTGGAGGATAACCCCACGGTAAGCATCGTAAACAGAGTCGAAAATCAAGGCTTTAAGCGGCGCCGTCACATCACCCGTTGGTGCTGGCACTTTTTCTACGATTTGCTCAAGAATTTCTTCGATACCGATACCAGCCTTGGCAGAAGCCAATACTGCTTCACTGGCATCCAAACCAATGACATCCTCAATCTCAGTACGCACGCGCTCAGGGTCTGCAGCCGGCAGGTCAATCTTGTTAATGACTGGCATGATTTCCAAATCATTATCCAAAGCTAGATAAACATTGGCAAGGGTTTGAGCCTCAATACCTTGGGCAGCATCGACCACCAAAATAGCCCCCTCACAGGCAGCTAAGGAACGCGAAACTTCATAGGTAAAGTCTACGTGCCCAGGCGTGTCGATTAAGTGGAAAATATAAGTTTCTCCATCTTTTGCAGTATAATTGAGCTCTATGGCATTGAGTTTAATGGTAATGCCACGTTCTCGCTCTAGATCCATGCTGTCCAAAAGCTGGGCCTGCATTTCACGACTTGAAACCGTCTCTGTTTTTTCCAAAATGCGGTCTGCTAGAGTCGACTTTCCATGGTCAATATGGGCGATAATAGAGAAGTTACGGATCTTCTCCTGTCGTTTTTTCAATTCTTCTAAGTTCATGATTCTCTTCCTTTCAGGGTATCTATTTATTATAAATTGTTTTTGATATTTTGACAAGACCATACCCTGCTAGGAGTACTAATCTTCAGCGACAAAGCCGTCATTTTTAATAAAGTGATGTTCTGTCATTCCTTGGTCTGTAAAGACAATCCCATGAAGGACACCACCATAAACAGCTCCTCCATCCATTCCAATCTTGCCATCTTCTGTAGTCCAAAGCTCAGCAGTACCACGCTCTTGCTTTAACAAACCATAGACCGGTGTATGGCCAAAGACAATGATTTTTCCAGTATGATTTTCTGCTTCGTGGAATGGTTTTCTAAGCCATACTTTCTTGTAATCTGTGGTTTCATGCCAGTCATCCAAGGTCAAATCAATACCTGCGTGAACAAAGATATACTTGTCTGTCTCTACCACAAATGGCATTTGACGAATAAATTCAACCAAGTCTGCTGCTTCAGTAGCAACACGCTTGGCATCCTCAACCCCATCAACTGGTGCATCCAAGGGACGACCTAGGATAGAGTTAATGGTTGTATCTCCACCATTGCGACGATAGTGATCATAGCTTTCCTCTGGGTCATCAAGCCAAGTCAGAAACATATACTCGTGGTTTCCTGACAAACAGATCGCCCCTTGATTATCCACTAAGTCCTTAACCATTTCAAGAACACGGCGACTATCCTCACCGCGGTCAATCAAGTCTCCTAGAAAGAGCAACTGGGTCTGACCATCCCATGTTTTGAGAAGGTCTTCCAGCATCCCAGATTTTCCGTGAACATCTCCAATTACATAATAGTCTGTCATCTTATTTCTCCCTGTTTCTCAACAATTCCCTAGCTTGCGTCAGGGCTGCTTCCGTCACATCATCACCTGCCAACATCTTAGCAACTTCTTCCACTCGCTCTTCAACCGTCAAGAGACGAACAGTCGAAACTGTTGAATGGTCATTACTAATCTTCTCAATAAAGAATTGATAATCCGCAATCGCAATCACTTGTGGCAAATGGGAAATAGCCAGAACCTGACCATGCTGACCAATCTTGTGAATCTTCTGTGCAATAGCTTGAGCTACACGACCTGAAACTCCTGTATCCACTTCATCAAAGACAATACTGGTCTTGCCTTCTTTACGTGAAAAGGCAGACTTAATGGCTAGCATGAGACGAGATAATTCCCCGCCAGAAGCAACCTTGACCAAGGGTTTAAAGTCTTCGCCAGGGTTGGTTGAAATGTAAAACTCAACCATTTCATTGCCCTCACGACTGAATTTGCCCTTGCTAAAACGAACTTGAAACTGGGCTTTTTCCATATAGAGGTCTTGAAGCTCTTGTTTAATCTCTGCTTCAAGTTGATTTGCCAAGTCATGACGAGCAGATGCAAGTTGACCTGCCAAATCGACAAGATTGACTTCTAACTTCTTAAGCTCTGCTTCCATGTCTTCAGATGAAAGGTTGTTTCCTGTCAAGAGATTGTATTCTTCCGTAATCTTGGCAAAGTAAAGCAAGACATCGTCTACAGTCCCACCATACTTACGGGTAATAGTATGAAGGAGGTCCAAGCGATTCTCAACCTGCATGAGACGATTGCCGTCAAAATCAAGGTCCTCAATGATAGCTTCTAAACGCTTGCTAATATCTTCTAAGACATAGTAGGTCTCAGACAAAGAGCTTGAAATTTCACGGTATTCAGGGTCATACTCTTCGACACTTTCCATATCATTCATGGCTGAACGAACATTGGCTAGACTTGAAAAATCTTCATTGTCCAACATGCTGTAGGCATTGGTCAGTGTATCCGCAATATTTTTATGGTTGAGCAGTTTATCACGCTCTTGATTAAGAGCCAAATCTTCTCCAGCCTGCAAGTTTGCTGCCTCAATCTCTGCCATTTGAAATTCCAACATTTCGATACGTGTCTTGTGTTCCTGTTGGTTTTTCTTGACTTCCAGAACCTGCTTGCGCATTTTTCGATAGGCATCAAAACTCGTTTGATAGGTTTCTTTCAAGTTCCAAAAAGCTACATCACCAAATTCATCCAACATTTGAATATGCAGTTGGGGACGCATTAACTCCTCTTGGTCATGCTGACCATGAATATCCACAAGATGTTGCCCAATAGCACGCAAAACAGATAGATTAACCATCTGGCCATTCACACGACTAATACTACGACCATTTTGCAAGATTTCTCGACGGATGATAATTTCATCACCTAATTCTAAACCTTGCTCATCACAAATTTCCTGTAAAAGACGACTATTCTCAACTGAGAAAAGCCCCTCAATCTCTGCCTTTGGCGCACCATGACGAATAACATCTGTCGTCGCACGAGCTCCCAACATCATATTCATGGCATCAATGATAATCGACTTCCCTGCACCCGTTTCACCAGTCAGAACAGTCATTCCCTTTTCAAAATTGAGGGAAATAGCCTCAATAATGGCAAAGTTTTTTATAGAAATTTCAAGTAACATATAGACCTACCAATTTTTTACTTGTTCAAAGATTTCCTCAGCTAGACTTTCACTTCTGGCAATGACTAAAATCGAGCTATCATCAGCTAAACAGCTAAAAATCTTGTCCGCAAAAGTCTCGATTAACTGAGCTTTTACAAAAGCTGTATTTCCTGGGATAACTTGGAGATTGATCATCTTGTCCATCAATTCAGCTGATTCAATATTGTCTTCAGCCAGTTGCAAACTTTTTACGATTGATTTTGGCAATTCGTAGACATAGGTGTTGTCTTTCAAAGGAATTTTGACAATGCCTAGCTCTTTGATATCCCGTGATACTGTTGCCTGAGTGGCAGTGATGCCCGCCTCTTTCAAATGTTCTACGATTTCTTCTTGCGTGCCGATTTGATAATCTGTCACAAATCGTCTAATTTTTTCAAGTCTCTCTTTTTTATTCATTTTTAAATTGACTATGCGCCCTCTCTACTACTTCTTCAATATCAGCAAGAACCTGATTGCTTGCTGACTCTTCTTTTTTCAAATATGCTAAAAACTCAATATTTCCATGCCCACCTTGGATGGGAGAAAAGTCCAAACCAAGGACTGAAAAGCCTTCCTCTACTGCCATAGCTGTGACAGATTCAAGGACATTCTGATGGACCTTGGCATCGCGAATGATTCCATTTTTCCCAATCTGCTCACGTCCTGCCTCAAACTGAGGCTTAACTAGAGCCACAACCTGACCTTGAGCCACCAAGACTCGATGCAAGGCCGGAAGAATCAGACTGAGGGAAATGAAACTTACGTCAATACTGGCAAAGCTCGGTTCCTGCTCGAAATCAGTCTTTTCAGCATAGCGGAAATTGAACTGCTCCATGCTGACAACCCTTGGGTCTTGGCGTAGTTTCCAAGCCAATTGATTGGTACCAACATCGACTGCAAAGACCAACTCAGCACCATTTTGCAACATGACATCGGTAAAACCACCAGTAGAAGCACCGATATCAATTGTGGTTGCCCCTTCTACTGACAAATCAAAGACCTGCAAGGCCTTCTCCAGTTTCAAACCACCACGGCTGACATACTTGAGTTTTTCACCCTTGAGTTTCAGCTCGGTGTCATCTGGAATTTTCTCTCCTGGCTTGTCAAACCGTTCTCCATTCAGGACTGCTACGACTAGACCAGCCATTACACCACGCTTGGCCTGCTCTCTCGTTTCAAACAAGCCCTGTTTATAAGCTAGTACATCCACTCTTTCCTTAGCCATTGATTCTCAAACTTTCTACTACTTTTACAATCGATTCTGTTTCAAATGGAACCTGCTGGGCAATTTCTTCTAATTTGGCATTAGCTTGATCCAGAGTTTGGTTACAAAAGGTAATAGCCTCTTCCAAGCCCAACAAAGCAGGATAGGTTGATTTTTCTGCCTGCAAATCCTTTTGTGGTGTCTTACCGATCTCCTCAAAACTAGCTGTCACATCCAGCACATCGTCTCGAACTTGAAAAGCAAGCCCAATCAATTCACCTACAGTTTTAAGTTTTACCTGCATCTCAGGTGCCAATTCGGCTATAATAGCAGCTGCTTGAAAGGGATAAGCTAGTAGTTTTCCAGTCTTATTAGCATGAATAGTCTGGAGTTCTTCCAAAGACAAATGCTGGTGTTCACCCTCCATGTCCAAAACTTGCCCTGCCACCATGCCTAGACTTCCTGAAGCAAGCGACAAATTGGCAATCAAGTCCACCTTGATCTGACTTGGCAAATATGCCTGCGCTATCATGGCATAAGGATCTAGGAACAAGGCATCTCCTGCTAAAATAGCTAATGCTTCACCAAATTTCTTATGATTTGTGAGCTGACCTCTGCGATAATCATCATCATCCATGGCAGGAAGGTCATCGTGAATCAAGCTCCCTGTATGAATCATTTCCAAGGCCGCAGCCACCTGCGCGTGAGCAGGTTTAATAGCCACCTGCAAGGCTTCCAGAACTTCTAACAGAAGAAAAGGCCGAATACGCTTGCCACCAGCATGAATGGAATAGAGAACAGACTCCCTCAAACTAGAAGCAAACTGCTGATCTCCATAAAAGTCTTCCAAAGCCGACTCGACAAGAGCTAATTTTTCTTGCTTTTTCATTCAAAATCACTTTCTGTTCCGTCTTCTTGCATAACCTTGACCAAGGTCTTTTCAGCCTTGTCCAGCGTCGCTTGGAGCTCTTTTGACAAGACCATGCCCTTTTGAAAGGCAGCAATCGCATCTTCCAGAGCAATTTCACCATTTTCCAAACTTTGGACAATGGTCTCCAGTTCTGCTAGATTTTCCTCAAATTTCTTTTGTTTTGACATCTTTAACCTCTAATTCTACTTGACCATCTCGCATCAAAAGCGTCACTTGGTCTTTTTTCTTCAAACTCTCAACCGAATCTACAACGGACTCTTCTTTTTTGACAATAGCATAACCTCGCGCCACAATTCGGCTCGTATCCAACATCAGAAGTGCTTCTGAAAGTCTCTTGACCTCAGCAACCTTGGCATCATAAACCAGCGCCATTTGACTACGTAGGAGCTTATCCAACTGGCCTAGACGGTCTTGATAACGTTGGATTTTGGTAACAGGTGATAATTGCACCAGTTGATGCGTCCTTGCTTGTACTACCTGTTGGTTCTCAGAAATCCGTGTTCGCAAACTTTGTTTTAAGCGCAGTTGCAGTTGATCCAAGCGTTGCAAATAGCCATCATACAAACGCTCTGGCTGTCTAAAGATAACAGACTGACTGCATTTTTTCAAAGCTTCTTGTTTCTTAGATAGGACATTTCGTACTGCCGTTGCCATCCGTTTTTCCTGATTTTGCAAATGAGCTAATAGATCCAACTTGGTCACAGGTGTTGCTAGTTCAGCAGCAGCCGTTGGTGTCGCAGCGCGGCGATCTGCCACAAAATCTGCCAAGGTCACATCCGTCTCATGCCCCACACTAGAAATAACTGGCAAACGAGACTCAAAAATAGCTCGTACCACAATTTCTTCGTTAAAGGCCCAGAGATCCTCGATGGAACCACCACCACGACCAATAATCAGCAAATCCAAATCGTCCCGTTGATTAGCACGAGCAATATTTCCAGCAATTTCCTCCGCAGAACCCTCACCTTGCACCTTGGTCGGATAGAGAAGAATGTCCACACCTGGAAAGCGCCTGCTGACGGTCGTGATAATATCTCGAATAACGGCTCCACTGCGACTGGTTACTACACCAATTCTCTTAGAAAATTGGGGCAGAGATTGCTTGAAGCGTTCTTGAAACAGGCCTTCTTCTGTCAATTTTTTCTTGAGTTGTTCAAACTGAATCGCAAGCGCCCCAACCCCATCAGGCTCTGCCTTTTCAATGATAATGGAGTAGCTACCGCTCGGTTCATAGACCTGTACACGCCCAATCACATTGATCTTCATCCCTTCTTCCAGGTCGAAACCTAATTTCTGATAAATCCCAGACCAAATAGTCGCTTGAATAACTGCATGGTCATCCTTTAGGGAGAAATATTGGTGAGTAGGTCGTTTACGAAAGTTGGAAACTTGACCAGTTAAATAGACCCGTTCCAAGTAAGGGTCTTTATCGAATTTCATTTTCAGATACTTGGTCAAAGTTGTTACCGATAAATACTTTTCCATCTCCACCTACTATTCATTTTCTTGCTCTTTCATGGGTATTATTATACCAAAAATATGCCTAAAAATCTCCATTTATGTACCATTATGAGTGAAAAATAAAAAAGGAGGCAAGGCCTCCACATCTGATTATTTGCTATTTCGGGCTTCTTCCAAAATCTTTGCAATCTTGGTCGTCAACAGGTCGATAGCAACTGTATTGCTGACTCCCTCAGGAATGACGATATCAGCATAACGCTTAGTTGGCTCGATAAACTGGTGGTACATTGGTTTGACCACACCTAAGTACTGGTCAATTACGCTATCAAGACTACGGCCACGTTCTTCCATATCACGCTTGATACGACGAATAATGCGCACATCATCATCCGTATCCACAAAAATCTTGATATCCATCAAATCGCGCAGGCGCTTGTCTTCCAAGACCAAAATCCCCTCAACAATAAAAACATCTTGAGGCTCCTGACGATAGGTCTTGCTACTTCGTGTATGCTCTGTATAGTCATAAGTCGGGATGTCCACCGGACGCCCTGCCAACAATTCCTTAATCTGCTCAATCATTAAGTCTGTATCAAAGGCAAAAGGATGGTCATAGTTGGTTTTGACACGCTCTTCAAAGGTCAAGTGAGACTGATCCTTGTAGTATGAATCGTGCTCAATCATGGAAATCTTTTCATCAGGGAAATGCGATAAAATGGCTCTTGAAACACTGGTTTTTCCTCCACCAGAACCACCTGTCACTCCGATAATGATTGGTCTATTTTGCATGCTATCCTCCGTTTTTTTATCCGTCGTCTATTCTATCACATTTTTTGCAAAATTTATAGTCTGATTTGGATAGTCTATGGGAAACAACATTCCCTACACCCCAGTTAGACTAGATAAAAACCTTCCTTGGTTTGTAGAGATTGTCTCGCTTTTCTAGAATGGCTAGCAATTTATCATCTTCAAAGGCAGCTAATTCTTGGTCTGTTTGGTCGAGCTCGATAAAGCGACCAAAGCGTACTTCTGTAGCCTCTTCTGGACTTAGGAAAACTTTGACAAGGTCGCCTGTCCCAATCTCTAGAGGATGGAGAAAGTCCAATTGACCAGCATCCACTTTTTCAGTAATTTCTTCCAAGGTAAGAGCATCTTCTAGTTGCAAACCAGCTGCACTAGTCCGTGTCAAATGTGACATATGAGCCGCATAGCCAAGTTTTTCTCCCAAGTCAACCGATAAGGTACGAATATAGGTTCCCTTGCTACATTTCACACGAAAAGTAAAGCGTGCAAGATGCCCCTCATAAGAAATCGGACTTGTTCGTTCAAATTGATAAATGGTCACCTGACGTTCTGGACGCTCCACTTCCTGACCAGATCGCGCATACTCATAGAGCTTGCGACCATTGACCTTGACAGCAGAATACATAGGTGGAATCTGGGTAATAGGCCCAGTCAGACTGGCTATTACTTCATCAACAAGCTTTTCATCCAAGTGCGACAAAACAGGAGTCTCAGCGACCACTTCCCCACTGGCATCCTCAGTCGTCGTGGAATAGCCCAGAGTAATCTCTCCCTCGTAGACCTTACCCTCGTCCTGCATAAACTCGACCATGCGTGTCGCCTTGCCAACCGCAATCGGCAAAACACCCACTACATCCGGATCCAAGGTCCCACCATGACCAATTTTCTTGGTTCCCAAAATCTTACGCAGTTTAAAAACCGCATCATGCGAGGTCATGCCCGCTTCTTTTTTTAAGTTGATAATACCGTTCATTTTTGCTTTCTACTCCCCCTTCAGCGCTTCAAACTTAGCTTTCATGGTTGGATTTTTACGGGTCAATTTTTTAACAGAGACATCTTCCAATTTGTTGTTTGCGAGACGGAGTTGGTTTTCAGATGTGGTTAGGAATTTCTTAACCTCTTCCATGCGTTTGATAGCCTTATCAATTTCATCAATAGCTTTTCCAAAGTTGGTCGAAGCTGAATTATAATTCTTATCAAAGGCCTGTTTAAAGGCATCCAAATCTTCTTCAAAATGCGTAATGTCAATATTTTGCTCCCGAACCAAGGCCAACTCCTGCTTATATTTTAGGGAATTAAGCGCCGCATTACGTAAGAGACCAATCAACTGGATAAAGAACTGAGGACGAACCACATACATCTTTTCGTACTCATGGCTGACGTCAACAATCCCTGTGTTAAAGTAGTCATTATCAGCCTCAAGCATGGTCACCAAAACTGCATACTCACAGTTCTTCTCCCGACGGTCCTTATCCAATTCCTTATAAAAATCTGCATTCTTATGCTTCTTCTCTGTTCCGTCAGCTTCATTTTTCATCTCAAACATGATGGAGATAATCTCTACGCCATTTTCATCACTCTCACGAAAGATAAAGTCCCCCTTAGACCCACGCGCAGAGACCTTGTTATCCTTCTCAAAGTAAGCATTTGGAAAGGCGAAACTACGGACCTTGTTAAACTCACTTTCCGCATACTGTTCCAGACTTTCCCCAATTGCTTTTGTAGATTGTTGGGCTTTGAAATTCTTATAAAATTCGACTTGTTCACTAGCTGCCTTGAGTTGAGCTTCGTAGTTTTGCTTAACTGAAGCAAGAGAAAGCTCGTTTTCTTTTTCTTGTAATAGGAGCTGATTTTTGACCTGATCCCGTTCTTTTTCTAAGTCAGAAAGAGTCTTTTGCAGTTGATTTTCATGCTCCAAACGCAAGGTAGCCAACTGATTTTCTAAGACCTGTACTTCCTTGTCCTTAGCCAAGAGAGCCTGATGGCTTGTCTGTTCAACCTCTTTCTTGGCCAATTCTTTTTCTGTATCAAAATTTTGGATTTGACTCTGTAATTTAGCAATTTCTTGATCCTTCTGAGCCAGTTTAGTCTGTTGTTCATTCATGGCCTTTTGCTCAACCAAAGTCAGTTCCTGCTTCATCCGATCGTGCAATTCCTTATCAAACTCTGCTGTTCTCACTTGAGACAAAAGTTCGGCATACTGACTTTCATTTACTGTAAAGACTTCCCCACAGTTGGGACATTTGATTTCGTTCATATCGTTCCTCTTTCTAGACTTCTGTAACCATTATATCATGCCTAAGGGAAAATCAAAAACAGTGAGTCGAAACCCACTGTTTAACTTCTTTTTCTTTAAATTTTTTCCAAGGCCAAGCGCAAGTCTTCAATCAAATCATCTACATTTTCAAGTCCGATTGACAAACGAATTTGGTTTGGTGTGACACCTGCTGCTTCTAGGTCTTTTTCTGACAATTGACCGTGAGTAGTTGTTGCTGGATGGACAACAAGCGATTTAGCATCTGCCACGTTTGCTAGGTCAGAGAAGATTTCTAAATGATCAATTACCTTGCGTGCTTCTGCCTCTCCCCCTTTGACATGAAAGGTAAAGATTGAACCCACACCTTTAGGAAGATATTTCTCAGCCAATGCATGATAAGGACTATCTGCCAATTTTGGATAGTTAACTTTTTCTACCTTAGGATGGTTGACAAGGAAATCAACAATTTTCTCAGCATTTTGCACATGACGTTCCACACGAAGAGAAAGTGTTTCAAGTCCTTGTAGCAAGAGGAAAGCATTAAATGGAGACAAGGCTGCACCTGTATCACGTAGCAATTGAACACGAACAGCGATAATAAAGGCAGCCGCACCTACATCACGAGTATAGCTCAAATTGTGGTAGCTAGGGTCTTCCTCAACAAATTGAGGGAATTTCCCTGAAGCCGCCCAGTCAAAACGACCACTATCGACAATAACGCCACCAATAGTCGTACCATGCCCACCGATAAACTTAGTCGCAGAGTGAATAGCAATATCTACACCATGAGAAAAAACGTTAATCAAATATGGTGTAGCAAAAGTGTTGTCCGAAACGAGTGGAATATGGTGTTTATGCGCAATCTCAGCCAATTTTTCCAAGTCAGGAATGTTTATCAAGGGATTCCCCAAGGTTTCAATCAAGACAAGCTTGGTATTGTCATTGATAGCTGCTTCCACTTCCTCCAAATTATCCACATCGACAAAGGTTGTTGTGATCCCATAACGAGGAAGGGTTTCTTTCAAAAGATTAAAGGTTCCACCGTAAATAGTTGATGCTGCTACAACATGGTCACCAGCGTGGGCAAGCGCCAAAATCGTATAAGTCACTGCAGCCATACCTGATGCTGTTGCAAGAGCTCCAACACCACCTTCAAGAGCAGCAATTCTTTCTTCAAAGGCAGCCGTTGTAGGATTTGTAATACGAGTATAAATGTTCCCTGGTTTTCTCAAAGCAAACAAATCGGCACCTTCCTGCGTGTCATCAAAAACAAAGGATGTTGTTTGATAAATCGGCACTGCACGAGACTTAGTTGCTGGATCAACTACTTGCCCAGCATGCAATTGTAAGGTTTCAAATTTAAAATCACGAGTCATAAAACGACCTCCATATAGTTTCATTAAGGATATTCTAGCACTATCGGCCTATCTTGACTAATACCTCTTTTCTATATTTTGATATAAGGAGTGACTATTGCTTCTTACAAAACAAAAAAAGCACGAATCAATCGTGCTCATTTTCTTAATCTACATAAGTATCTTCGTTTTTATTGAGGAAGGCATATGGAAGACCCATCAAGAGACCTCCTCCAATAAAGTTTCCGATGAAGGTTACACCCCAGTGGCGAAGCATATTTCCAACACCGAAGTTAGCAATTGAATCAGCAGCAACACTGAATTTCACAATCGCGAAAGAAGCAAAGTTCGCCGCAATGTGCTCGTTTGTTAAGAATACAAACATGTAAATCGCTGACAACACAAGCCAAAGTTTGGCACCACCATCTTTGACCAAAACAAATGAAAGAATCGCAATATTTACGAAAATATTTGCCAAAATAGCCTCAAGCAAGATTAATTCATTTGAACGGCCTAACTTCATCTCAACAACCCCTGAGATGAAACTATCGTGAGTCAGATGTGCATAGGCTGCTGAGTGGGCAAAGCCCCAACCTGCTATTAAAGCACCGATAAGGTTGAACAAGGTACAGTAAAGTAGAATCTCAGCTGTTTTTCTCCAAGAGATTTTTTTCAAGAAACTACCTGCAGTCAAAAACATCATGTTTGATGTTACCAACTCGGCATTCAAGAAAACAATATAGGCCAAGCCCCAAGCAAAGACAAATGGGAAGAGGAAGCGTCCACTACCTGGTGCAATTTTATTAATCAAGTCAGCCCCAACTGCACCAGCAGCAGTACTGAAGGTTAAAAATGCACCTGCGAACATAGAACGAATCGCATACTTAAATTTGCTTTGACTATAAAGACTTTCCTTCTTCTTGCAAGCAAATTCAATCTTTGAGATAAATTCTGAAGAAACCATAATAAACTCCTAAAACTTTTATTTGTGATAATTATATCACAAACTTTAGAATTAAGGAAACGTTTTCTGTATTTCATAACAGTTTATTTTGAAACTCAATCTATAAAAAATCAGTAAAACCTAAGATTTTACTGACTTATCTTTAATAACGTTGTTTATATGGTTGATTGAAAGCTGTTAGAATTTCTTCAGGTGTTTGTGAATAATCTTTTGTATCTTTCAAGTCACCTTTCACGATAATACGTTCTGTCGCATCATAGTCAACACAGGTTACAAGTGTGATTTCATCAACTCCAGTACGGTCATCAATCTCATCAACGCGATCTGGAGTCACATGCTTCACTTCACGGATTTCATAGGTATAAACTTTATCCTTATCAGTTAGATAAATTTTCATCCCATTTTTAGCGCGTGACAATGGAGAAAAGAGCATTTGGCTGGCGTTTTCTGCCGTGAAGATATGATGGCTCGCAAGGGAATAGTTTCCTTTCCCCATCACTTGATCACGCTTCATTGTACCAGCTCCATAGAAGAGATTGACATTATCAAGACCCTTAAAAATAGGTAAGTTAATTTCTACCTCAGGGACAGCAATTCCACCGATAACTGGCAATTTTTGCGAATCCCATTGTGAGGATAAGACAGCTTCTGACGAGATGGCTTTTACGGAATCAAAGTCAAAATTCCCTTCTGTATCTTGATTTTCTTCCAATTTTTCTTTTGATACCTGGCTGACTTGGTATTTATTGGTATTCCAAACCATGAACATATCACGAATTTTTGAATTGAAAATCAAAGCTATTGACAAGATGATTAAGAATCCTGCCAAGATATTGATTAGTAAATTTTTACGGTTTGTTTTCTTTTTATTCTTTTTATGAGACATTATGCTTCACCTTCTGTTTCGTTTTCTGTCCCAACTTCTTCTTTTTCTGCTGCTGCAACCGTAGTAAAGGTTACAATTTTAGCATCTTGATCCAGGCGCATCACTTTAACTCCCATAGTTGAGCGACCTGTTTGTGAAATATTGGCAACGTTGGTTCGAATCATGACACCAGTATCAGTGATAATCATCAAATCTTCATCGCCTTTAACGGTCATAAGACCAGCAAGAGAACCGTTCTTTTCTGTAATCTTAGCGGTTTGCATCCCTTTACCACCACGACCTTTAGTTGGATATTCGGTCGCAACTGTGCGCTTACCATACCCCTTTTCTGTGATGATAAGAACCTCGTCGTGGTCTGTAATCACACTAGCACCAACAACTGTGTCTCCGTCACGAAGGTTAACACCTTTCACACCAGTGGCGATACGACTCATCCCACGAACGGCTGATTGATTGAATCGAACTGCATAACCAAACTTGGTACCAATGATAATATCCGTATCTTCTTCTGTCAGCAAGACATTAATCAACTCATCTTCATCTTTGAGGTTCAAAGCCTTGAGACCATTCTGGCGAATGTTAGCAAATTCCTTGACACTGGTTCGTTTCACAATACCATGACGGGTTGTGAAGAAGAGGTAAGCATCATCACTGCGTTCAGACTCAACATTGATAATAGTCTGAATACTTTCACCTTCGTCCAATTTCAAGAGATTGACAATTGGCAATCCCTTGGCAGTACGGCCATATTCAGGAATTTCATAGCCTTTCAGGCGATAGACCCGTCCTTTATTTGTAAAGAAGAGTAGGTGATCATGGGTACTAGTTGACACTAACTCACGAACAAAATCGTCATCCTTAACACCTGTACCTTGAACACCACGCCCCCCACGTTTTTGAGCAGTAAACTCAGCTTGGTCCAGACGTTTTATGTATCCTTTATTAGAAAGAGTGATCAAGACATCAGCTTCTTCAATTAGATCCTCATCTTCAAGACTCAAGACTTCACCGACCATCAATTCCGTACGACGTTGGTCGCCAAACTTACGCTTGACTTCATCTAATTCATCCTTGATGATTTGAGAAACACGTTCGGGCTTAGCTAGAATATCTGCTAAATCTGCAATCAGAGCCAAGAGGTCATCATACTCAGACTGGATCTTATCACGTTCCAAACCTGTCAAACGACGAAGGCGCATATCAAGGATAGCTTGACTTTGACGTTCAGAAAGCTTAAACTTGCTCATCAACTCAGCTTGTGCTTCCGCATCCGTTTCACTAGCACGGATGATACGAATCACTTCGTCGATATGGTCTAGCGCAATCAAGAGACCTTCTAAGATATGAGCACGTGCTTCCGCTTTTTCTTTATCAAAACGTGTCCGACGAATAACCACTTCTTTTTGATGTTCGATATAAGCATCCAAAATCTGACGAAGGGACAAAATCTTCGGTACACCATTTTGGATAGCAAGCATATTGAAACCAAAGTTGGTTTGCATCTGGGTCATCTTGAAGAGATTATTAAGGATAACATTGGCTGAGGCATCACGTTTGACCTCGATTACGAAACGAACCCCTTCGCGGTTTGACTCATCACGTACTGCTGTAATCCCCTCAATACGTTTTTCCTGAACCAAACGAACAATATGCTCATGCACCTTGGTTTTATTGACCATATAAGGAAATTCTGTTACAACGATGCGCTCACGACCAGTCTTAGTTTCTTCGATTTCAGTACGAGAACGAAGTACAATCGATCCTTTACCAGTTTCGTAAGCCTTATGAATACCAGATTTCCCCATAACAAGGGCACCAGTTGGAAAATCTGGCCCTGGCAAGACTTCCATCAAGTCCTTAGTGGTCACTTCAGGATTGTCCATAACTAACTTCACTGCATCAATGGTTTCACCCAGATTATGAGGTGGAATATTGGTTGCCATCCCAACCGCAATACCAGTTGCTCCATTAACCAAAAGGTTAGGAAAGCGTGCTGGCAAGACCAAGGGTTCACGTTCATTGGCATCATAGTTATCAACGAAGTCAACAGTATTTTTATTGATATCACGAAGCATCTCTAAAGCAATCTTGCTCATACGTGCCTCAGTATAACGCTGGGCGGCAGCACCATCACCATCCATGGAACCAAAGTTCCCATGACCATCTACAAGCATGTAACGATAGCTCCACCATTGAGCCATACGAACCATGGCTTCATAGATAGAGGAATCCCCGTGTGGGTGATATTTACCCATGACATCCCCTGTAATACGAGCAGATTTTTTATGAGGTTTGTCTGGAGTAACACCCAGTTCATCCATTCCGTAGAGAATCCGACGGTGGACGGGTTTCAAGCCATCTCGAACATCAGGAAGAGCCCGCGCTACGATAACACTCATAGCGTAGTCAATAAAGCTCGTCTTCATCTCCTTTGTCAGATTGACATTCACTAAATTTCTATCCTGCATTAATAAATGCCTCATTTCACTATTAGTAATTAACTATATTATACCATAATGTCCGCCATATTTCAGGTATCTAAAATCACTAAAACGTTTACATCAAGAACTGAAATGCATATCCGTGACAAAGCTTTTTAAAAGTGATAAAATTGAAATAACTGGGGAAATCCCTGAATAAAATTAAGGAGATGTTTAGAATAATGACTTCAACTAAACAACACAAAAAAGTTATCCTTGTCGGTGATGGTGCTGTAGGTTCTTCTTACGCTTTTGCACTTGTTAACCAAGGAATTGCACAAGAGCTTGGAATTATCGAAATTCCACAATTGCATGAAAAAGCTGTTGGTGATGCACTTGACCTTAGTCATGCCCTTGCCTTCACTTCACCTAAAAAAATCTATGCAGCTCAATACTCTGACTGTGCAGACGCTGACCTTGTTGTAATCACTGCAGGTGCGCCTCAAAAACCAGGTGAAACTCGTCTTGACCTTGTAGGTAAAAACCTTGCTATCAACAAATCAATCGTAACTCAAGTTGTTGAATCAGGTTTCAAAGGTATCTTCCTTGTTGCTGCTAACCCAGTTGACGTCTTGACTTACTCAACTTGGAAATTCTCTGGATTCCCTAAAGAACGCGTTATCGGTTCAGGTACTTCACTTGACTCAGCTCGTTTCCGTCAAGCACTTGCTGAAAAATTGGATGTTGATGCTCGTTCAGTCCACGCCTACATTATGGGTGAACACGGTGACTCTGAGTTCGCTGTTTGGTCACACGCTAACATCGCTGGTGTAAACCTTGAAGAATTCCTTAAAGACACTCAAAATGTTCAAGAAGCTGAATTGATTGAATTGTTCGAAGGTGTTCGTGATGCAGCCTACACAATCATCAACAAAAAAGGTGCAACATACTACGGTATCGCAGTAGCACTTGCTCGTATTACTAAAGCAATCCTTGACGATGAAAACGCAGTGCTTCCACTTTCAGTATTCCAAGAAGGTCAATACGGAGTTAAAAACGTCTTTATCGGTCAACCAGCTGTTGTAGGTGCACATGGTATTGTTCGTCCAGTAAATATCCCATTGAACGACGCAGAAACTCAAAAAATGCAAGCATCTGCAAATGAATTACAAGCTATTATTGACGAAGCATGGAAAAACCCAGAATTCCAAGAAGCTTCTAAAAACTAATTTAACTATAGACAACTCCTTGAATCATCAAGGAGTTATTTTTTATCTGTATTTGAACTAAACATTTTATGAAGTTTACGTAAAAACAACATAACTTTAAAAGCTATCATGTCACAGTTTGAGCATAAATCCGAAAACTACCAATTAGATCTATACTCACGTTACAAAAAGTCTGGAGCAAGCAGTATTTGACGCACTTGATACCGTCGCATTAAATCGAAAGTAAAAAGTTTTGCCCCATTTGTGCTCCATAGACAAAAAAAGAGCCCATCATACAGGCTATAAGGCTTGATATGATAGGTTTTTTCATTTTAATTAACGTACTGTACGGATACGCATTGTGTTTGTACGAACAGCTTCTCCAAGTGGTACACCAGCTACGATAACAATATCGTCACCAGATTGTACAAGTCCTGCTTCAACTGCTTTACGTTCAGCAATTTCGAACATATCATCAGTTGATGATGGAGCATCTGTCAACATTGGGATAACACCCCAGTTCAACATCAATCCACGTTCTGTCAATTCGTCGAATGTCAATGCCAAGATGTCAGCATTTGGACGGTATTTAGAGATCAAACGTGCAGTGTGACCTGTCTTAGTAAGAGTTACAACCAATTTAATGTCCATTGAGTTAGTAGCATCTTTAACAGCTGAAGCCATTACTTCTGTCTTAGAGTTACGTTCAAATGAATCTGAGTTCAAACGTCCGTATTCGTTAAGAAGAGTTTGAGCGTTCTTGTCGATTGTAGCCATTGTAGTTACTGACTCAAGTGGGTATTTACCATTTGCAGACTCACCTGAAAGCATTGTTGCGTCAGTTCCATCGATAACAGCGTTAAATACGTCTGATACTTCTGAACGAGTTGCACGTGGTTTTTCAGTCATTGTTTCAAGCATGTTTGTTGCAGTGATAACAACTTTACCTGCAGCATTGACTTTCTTGATGATCATTTTTTGGTAAACTGGAACCATTTCGAATGGTACTTCGATACCCATGTCACCACGAGCGATCATGATACCATCAGCAGCTTCGATGATTTCATCCAAGTTATCGATACCTTGTTGGTTTTCGATTTTAGCGAACAATTGAACGTGTCCGTTTCCAGTTTCTTCACAGATTGCACGAACTTCGTTCACGTCTTTTGCAGTACGTACGAATGAAATAGCGATGAAGTTGATACCTTGTTCAAGACCAAAGCGGATATCGTCGTTATCGCGTTCAGCAAGAGCTGGGAAAGGAATTTTAGTGTTAGGAATGTTAACACCTTTTTGTTTAGCGATGATACCATCGTTTTCAACTTCAACTTCAAATTCACGAGTTGCGTCATCTTTAGCAACCACACGAAGACCAAGTTTACCATCGTCAACCAAAACTTGACGACCAACTTCAACATCATCATAGATATCAAGAGCACCAGCAACGTTCAATGCAATCACTTCACGAGTTGATTTGATTCCTTGTTTAGTTGCAACACGGATTTTCTCACCAGTTTTGTATGAATACTCTTTAGCTTCACCTTCGAACAATTCTGTACGGATTTCTGGTCCTTTTGTATCAAGAAGGAAACCAACTTTTTTACCTGCAAGTTTTTCAGCAAGTTTAACAGTTGCCATACGCTCACCTTGTTCTTGGTGGTCACCGTGTGAGAAGTTGAAACGGAATGTGTTAGCACCAGCTTCAATCAATTTAGCAATGTTTTTAGCTGAAGCTTCAACATCAAGTTTTTCACCCCAGTATCCGTCATCACCGAATTTTTTACCACCACGGATTTCTACCGCAGGACCCAAAGTTGCAACGATTTTTACACGTTTGTTCATGATTTTTGTGACTCCTTTATATATATGACCTTTTTGGTCTTATTAACTAAATTGTAAATTATGACAAGCTCTTATTCAAGCTAGATAGCTCAATATCGGCTTTGTGTGGGTTGTTAACCACAATCTTACCTTCTGCAGTAAGGCTAAACAATGCTCCTTCTTCTGCAGTTCCAAGAATTGGGTTTTCAACCATTTTCTCGTTACGAATACCAACCGCAACACCACCGATACCTTCTTTAAGAAGTTTAACAGCATGCGCACCCATACGTGACGCCAATACACGGTCACGCGCAGTTGGAGAACCACCACGTTGAATATGTCCAAGTTCTGTCACACGAAGGTCGCTTGTATCCCCAGCTTCTTTTAGTTTTTTACCAAATTCAGCTGCTGACATCACACCTTCTGCCAAGACGATGATGTTGTGTTTTTTACCACACTCATAACCACATTTAATGCTTTCTACGATATCTTCAATCTTGAATCCTTCTTCAGGAATGATGATTTCATCAGCACCAGTTGCAATACCAGCCCAAAGAGCGATATCACCAGCGTTACGTCCCATAACTTCAATAACAAAAGTACGACGGTGACTTGATGATGTATCACGAATCTTATCGATAGCATCCATAGCAGTTGTAACCGCTGTGTCAAAACCGATTGTAAAGTCAGTACCAACGATATCGTTATCGATTGTACCTGGAAGACCGATAGCTGGGAAGCCATGTTCAGTCAAACGCATAGCGCCGTGGTAAGATCCGTCACCACCGATAACAACTACACCTTCAATTCCGTGTTTTTTCAATTGCTCAATCCCTTTAAGTTGCCCTTCAAGTTGAGCGAACTCTGGGTAACGAGCTGAGTGAAGGAAAGTACCACCACGAGAAATGATGTCTCCTACTGAAGCTGCATCTAGGGGATGAATTTCACCGGCAACCATACCAGCATATCCGTCATAGATACCAAACACTTCCATTCCTTCTGAAATTGCTTGACGAACAACTGCGCGGATAGCAGCGTTCATACCAGGGGCGTCTCCACCACTAGTCAAAACAGCAATACGTTTCATATTGGTTATGCTCCTTTTTCTTTTAACATTCTTATTGATTATACCACATTTGATTTTAAAATTCTTCTATTTTCCGTATTTTTAGCGATAAATCGTTTTCATAACGATTTCATTCAACTTCGCTTCTAATTCATTGGATTTAGCTACAAAATGATGGGGAGAAACGATTGTTTTCTGTTCCTCTTCATACCTGATAATGACTGGGATTGGGCCTTTATACTGGTCTAAAATTCTCGAAATTTCTTGATCCGATTCATGATTTTTTACCTGTATCCAAAAGCGTTCAGCAACTGCTTCTCTTATTTCTTGTGCAATCATTTGCAGACGGCCATCACGTGACTGGATTTTTCCTTTTATATAGTAGAAGGCTCCCTCTTTTATTTCCTGCCCAACTTGACGATATAAGTCTGAAAAGAGAGTGACATCCAATTTTTTCTTACTGTCATCTACCTGTAAGAAAGCCATATTTTCACCCTTTTTGGTACGAATTACTTTTATTTTCTGAACTTCAACCAATATAATTGAGTGACTATTTTCTGACAAATTTCCGATTGGTGTAATTGGGTAAATAGCCTTACTTGCAATAGCTTGTAGGGGGTGTTTGCTGACACCTATCCCTAAAAGCTCTTGTTCCATATAGAATTTTTCTTGTTCCGTCCAATCTTCCGATTCCTGCCAACTATAAATAGTATCTCCAAACAAACTTCCTAACTCTTTTACAAATTCAAATAGATTAACTAAATTATTGAATACTTTTTGACGATTTTTTTCAAATAAATCGAAAAGACCAACTTTTACCAAAGGTTCTAGCAGAGGAAGTTTCAAATAATTCTCAGGTAATTTAGCTATAAAATCTTCAATGTTAGAATAAGGTCTATTTTCAAGAATCCAAAGTGCCAAATCCTTGCTGACTCCCTTAATCGATTTCAGACCTAGATAGATGGACTTGTTGGCAATTTTATCGTGATAGGGAATGGTATTTATGGACAGAGGCGCTACTTCAAAACCTGCTTCAAGTGCATCTATTAAGTAATCACTGTTGGCAGAATTCAACATGACCTGATAAAAAATGGCTGGATAATGCGTTTTGAAATAAGCCAACTGGAAGGCCAAGGCTGAGTAGGCATAGGCGTGTGACCTGTTAAAACCATAACCAGCAAACTTCTCCATGACATCAAAAACCTGCTCTGCCTTTTCCGCAGTATGTCCAGCTTCTAAGGAGCCTTGAATAAAGGAAGCCCTCATCTCATGCATGGCAGAGGCATCCTTTTTCCCCATAGCTCGGCGCAAAATATCGGCTTTCCCAAGACTAAATCCGGCAAATCGCTGGGCAACCTGCATAACCTGCTCCTGATAGAGCATAATGCCGTAGGTTGGAGCCAAAATATCCTCCAGAGCTGGATCTAGAACAGTCACTTCTTCCTGCCCATGTTTTCTAGCTACAAAATTATTGATATAATCACTAGCACCTGGTCGATTTAGGGAAGTAGTTGCTACGACATCTTCAAAACAGACTGGCTGCACACGCTTGAGCAAGCGAATGGCACCAGGTTGCTCAAATTGAAAGATACCTTTTGTATTACCAGAAGCAAATAAAGCCAACGTTTCTTTGTCTTCCAAATCTATTTCTTCGATTTTAAGGTGAATACCTTCTGTTTCAGCAAGCAACTCTTGCATCTTCTGGACAAAGGTCAAATTTCGTAGTCCCAGAAAGTCCATCTTCAAAAGTCCACTTGCTTCGACTCCATGAGCATCATATTGAGTCAGTGGAATTTCGTCACCATGCTTTAGAGGAATGTAGTTGGTCAAATCTTGGTCACTGATTACAACACCAGCCGCATGGACAGAGGTTTGTCTTGGATATCCTTCAATCTTGCAGGCAATTTCAAAGGCTTTTTGGTATTCTAACTTACTATTGATTTGCTGACGAAACTGGATATTACCCTCATAGGCCGACTTGAGATTATCACGGAAACTGATTTTCTTGGTAATTGCGGATAATTCATATTCTGGAACACCAAAGCGTTTCAAGACATCTCGTAGAGCTTGCTTGGCTCCAAAGGTTGAAAAAGTAACGATTTGAGCCGCATGTTTACTACCATATTTATTACCAACATATCTGATAAAATCTGGACGATAAATATCTGGAATATCAATATCAATATCAGGCATGGTATAGCGTTCACGATTGAGGAAACGTTCAAAAATCAGATTTTTCTCTACTGGGTCAATCCCTGTAATGTCTAAAGCATAGGAAACCAAGCTACCAACTGCAGAACCTCGTCCCATTCCCATATAATAGCCATTCGAACGTCCAAAACGCAATAAATCCCAAACAACCAAGAAATAATCATCAAAGCCCATATCATGAATAACAGCCAATTCTTGGTCTAGACGGTCTTGATATTCTTTACCAGTTAACCCCTTCTGAGCAAGCCCCAATTCAGCACGTTCTCTCAATTCTTCCACTGCTGGTCTAGCTGGATTAAAACGAGGTAATTTTAAACTAGTATCCAAGTCATAATAAATACCTGAAATTAGCTTTTCTAAGTTTTCCAAGGCTTGAGGAAAACGTTCTTGGAATAGTTTCTCTAAAGAATTTGCTGATATAAAAACATCTTGTTTCGAACGCAAAGGGACTTCTCTGAGCGGTAGATTTTCTTTAATCGCTGTTAACACTTGAAGAACTTCTCTATCCTTACTTTCAAATGTATTAACCCGATACAATGGCAAAGTAGGATTGTGAAATTCGCTGGCCAGTGTTTCTGGGTAAACCCCTATATAATAATCACAGCCTAGATTTAACAACTTAAGTTCTTCAAAATAAGGCACAATTACCGCAATATCCTCTAGATACTGAGATAGAACTGACCAACTTTTCTCCCCCTGCATCTTGGCTGTTGAAAGTTTCATCAACTGCTGATAGCCCACACTAGATAAAGCTAAAAAGCGCAGATTCACATCCTTGTCATCTACAAGTACATTCATTTCAAGCCCTAACAAAGGATGAATGCCGTATTTTTTTGTAACCTCTAGAAAGTCGAAAGCTCCATAAAGATTGTCAATGTCCATCATAGCCAGATGAGTGTAGCCATAGTCTTTTGCTACTCTCACATACTTGTCGATTGAAATGACACTCTCCATAAAACTATAGACTGTTTTTGAATCTAGTTGTGCGATCAATTTACACTTCTCCTCTATCCTTCTCACTATATTATACCATTTTCTTAAAATTTCTATTACTATTACTGATGCTTTAATATCTAATAGCTCAAATCATAGTTAATTAGACAATCCTTGGATGATTTCTAACAGTACCACTAATATTTTTGTATTTAAGCTTATCATTTCACATGTTTATTTTATAAATACTTATTTTTATTTATTATAGTTTCTATTAATTTTTATAGTATCTTTTCTCTCTATTTTTTGATATAATAACCTTAATATATTTAATAAGTAGGAGGCTTTTATGCGTTTTAATCAATTCAGCTATTTTGCGCTACCTAGAGATACAATTATCTTTGAATTAAAAAAGTACGGGTTTGATTTACCAGTCAACATTACAAATAAAAAAATGCTTGAAGCGTTTCTCATTCGTTTCTTTTTTAATTTTAAAGATAGCACCTATCCTCTATCCAGTTTAGCAGTTGATAAAGAAACTGACTTACTGACATTTTTTCAATCAGATAAAGAGTTGACTGCAGATATTTTCTATACTGTAGCCTTTCAACTTTTAGGCTTTTCTTATTTGGTTGACTTCGAAGATAGTGACGTTTTTCGTAAAGAGACGGGTTTTCCCATTGTATATGGTGACTTGATTGAAAATCTCTATCAGTTACTCAATACTCGCACCAAAAAGGGAAATACTCTTATCGACCAACTTGTTAGTGATGGTCTTATTCCGGAGGATAATGACTACCACTACTTTAACGGCAAGAGTTTAGCAACTTTTTCCAGCCATGATGTTATTCGAGAAGTGGTCTACGTTGAGTCTCGTGTCGATACTGACCAAAAAGGGCTACCAGACTTAGTCAAGGTTAGCATTATTCGTCCACGTTATGAGGGGCAAATCCCTGCCATCATGACAGCCAGTCCTTATCATCAGGGAACAAATGACAAGGCAAGCGATAAGGCTCTCTACAAGATGGAGGGCGAGCTTGAGGTTAAACCTGCTCATAAGATTGAACTAGAGGAATCTCAACTCAATCTCGTCCAACCTCAAGGCCAAGCTGAGCTTGTGGCAGAAAGTGAGGAAAAGCTAACTCACATCAACTCTAGCTATACACTCAACGACTACTTCCTCCCACGAGGTTTTGCCAATCTCTATGTTTCAGGTGTTGGTACCAAAGACTCTACTGGTTTCATGACTAATGGCGACTACCAGCAAATCGAGGCTTATAAAAATGTCATTGATTGGCTTAATGGCCGTTGCCGTGCCTTTACCGATCATACGCGCCAACGTCAAGTCAAGGCTTACTGGTCAAATGGAAAAGTAGCCACAACTGGACTTTCTTATCTAGGTACCATGTCCAATGGTCTTGCGACTACAGGTGTAGATGATTTAGAGGTTATCATTGCCGAGGCAGGCATTTCTTCATGGTACAATTACTATCGTGAAAACGGTCTGGTGACTAGCCCAGGTGGCTACCCAGGTGAGGACTTTGACTCCCTTGCTGAACTGACCTATTCTCGTAATCTCTTGGCTGGCAACTATATCCGTGGCAATGAAGCTCACCAAGCTGACTTAGAAAAAGTAAAAGAACAACTGGATCGCAAGACCGGCGACTATAACCAGTTTTGGCATGATCGCAACTATCTGCTCAATGCCCATAATGTAAAAGCAGAGGTTGTCTTTACCCACGGTTCACAGGATTGGAATGTCAAACCACTTCATGTTTACCAGATGTTCCATGCTCTTCCTGCTCACATAAACAAGCATCTCTTTTTCCACAATGGCGCCCATGTGTACATGAACAACTGGCAATCCATTGACTTCCGTGAGTCTATAAATGCCTTACTGACTAAGAAATTACTGGGACAGGAAACGGATTACCAACTTCCTACTATCATTTGGCAGGACAATACTGCTCCTCAGACTTGGTTATCTCTTGATAACTTTGGTGAGCAAGAACACTTTGAAACCTTCTCACTTGGTCAAGAAGAGCAGGTTATTCAAAACCAATACTCCGATGAGGATTTTGAGCGCTATGGTAAAACCTACCAGACCTTCAATACAGAACTTTATCAAGGGAAAGTCAATCAGATTACTATTGACCTTCCTGTAACTAAAGACATTCACTTGAACGGTCGAGCTCAACTCAATCTTCGTATCAAATCCAGCACAAACAAGGGTTTATTATCAGCCCAACTGCTAGAATTTGGACAGAAAAAATACCTACAACCTTATCCAGCTGTTTTAAGTGCTAGAACCATTGACAACGGTCGCTACCACATGTTGGAAAATCTTAACGAATTGCCTTTTCGTGAAAATGCACAACGCGTCGTGACAAAAGGCTATCTCAATTTGCAAAATAGAAATGATTTACTGTTAGTAGAGGATATTACTGCAGATGAATGGATGGATATCCAGTTTGAACTGCAACCGACTATTTACAAGTTAAAAGAAGGAGACACTCTCCGTTTAGTCCTCTATACTACTGACTTTGAAATCACAATCCGTGACAATACCGCTTACCAGCTGACTGTCGATCTTGAACAGTCTAGTCTTATCCTACCTTGTCAAGAGGTATGATATCAGACTTTCAACATGGAAGATTTCCACTTGAACAGTTGAAACAAACATAAACTTGGTATCAAATTCACTCTCAAAGAAGGACTTATGATAAGCCTACACGGGAGCTTGGAAAAAGATACTAAGACCTTAACCAACATGTGTACTCATTAATAACACTCGCTACCACACCACATGTTGAAAAATCTTTGTGAATTAACATTAATCGTAAATTCACAACAAGTCGTGACAAAAGGCTACCCTAATTGATTGATTTACTGTTAGTAGAGGACACCAATGTAGATAAACGGATAGATACCCAATTCATCTACACTCAACTAGTGACAAGTTAAAAGAGTGGGATTTTCTCCATTTAGTCCTATACTACTGACTTTGAAATCATCATACGTGACAATACCGCTTACCACCCGACTGACGATTTCGTTCAGTCCACGCTTTCTGTACCTAGTACAAGGAGTAACATTTTATGAATAAATCTGAACACCGACACCAACTCATACGAGCTCTTGTAACGAAAAACAAAATTCATACTCAAGCTGAGCTACAAGCTCTTCTTGCTGATAATGATATTCAAGTTACACAAGCTACACTTTCAAGAGATATTAAAAGCATGAACCTCTCAAAAGTACGAGAAGAAGACAACTCTTACTACGTGCTCAATACAGGTTCTATCTCAAAATGGGAAAAACGTCTCGAAATTTACATGGAAGATGCTCTTGTCTTGATGCGCCCAGTTCAACATCAAGTCCTACTAAAAACCCTTCCTGGACTTGCTCAATCCTTTGGTTCTATCATTGATGCTTTGAGTTTCCCTGACGCTATCGCTACCCTCTGTGGCGATGATGTCTGTCTCGTCATCTGCGAAGATGCAGAAGCTGCCCAAAAATGCTTTGAAGATCTGAAAAAATTCGCCCCACCATTTTTCTTTGGTGAATAGCAAAAGAGTCTGGGACAAAAAGATTTTGATTTTAGGAATTCTTTATTATAAATTTTAAAAATTGATAGATTATACAAAAAAGCGAACAAGACAGAATTCTGAGTATCAGATAACTCGTTTTGTTCGCTTTTTATATTTAAGATTAGACTTTTGTCCCAGACTCTTTTTTTATCTTCTTTACTGAGATGGATTTTCCTTTTTAGTTCGTGCCAATCTCAGGGCACGATTTGGATTGAGACGATTAAATAGTTCTTCCAATTTCTTTTCATTCCAAACGTCTGCAGCAGAAACAAAATTGCCATCCGCATCTCGGAAAGATATCGGTTTATCTCCCATACCAGTCTCCTAGTCTACAAATTCAAACTCAAATTTACCAATGCGGACCAAATCACCGTCTTTAGCACCACGCGCACGAAGGGCTTCATCAACCCCCATACTACGAAGCTGACGAGCAAATTTCATGACTGATTCGTCACGATCAAAGTTGGTCATATTAAAGAGTTTCATGAGTTTTTCACCAGAAAGTACCCATGTCGCATCGTCATCACGGCTAATTTCAAAGGATTTCTCTTCCTCGTCAAATCCATAGTAAGCTTCTTCTTCCATATCTGACTCATCATAGAGCAAGAATTCTGGTGTCTTGTCTAACAATTCAGCTGTAGCATCCAAAAGCGTAGCCAGACCTTGCTTAGTCAATCCAGAAATTGGGAAGATAGCTGGTAACTCTTCAAATTCATCGTAGTTTTCAGCCAATTTCTTCTTGAATTCTTCAAGATTTTCCTGACTCTCAGGCATATCCATCTTATTGGCTACGATAATCTGTGGACGCTCCATGAGACGAAGATTGTATGACTCCAGCTCTTTATTGATAGCTAGATAGTCCTCATAAGGGTCACGGCCTTCACTAGCTGACATATCAATGATATGGAGGATGACACGTGTACGCTCAATGTGACGGAGGAACTGGGTTCCCAAACCAACACCTTGACTAGCCCCTTCAATCAAACCTGGCAAGTCGGCTACTGCAAAGGATTCACCCGATTGGGTACGAACCATACCAAGATTTGGTACAATAGTGGTAAAGTGGTAGGCGCCGATTTTAGGTTTAGCTGAGGTAATAACACTGAGCAGTGTTGATTTCCCAACAGATGGAAATCCTACTAAACCGACATCTGCCAAGATTTTTAGTTCCAATTGTAACTCACGTTCCTGACCTGGTTCTCCATTTTCAGAGATTTCCGGTGCAGGATTTTTTGGTGTCGCGAAACGAATATTTCCACGTCCACCACGACCACCATGGGCAACGATAAATTCTTGCCCGTGTTCAATCAAATCTGTCAAGACCTTGCCTGTCTCAGCATCACGAACAGTCGTACCTTGTGGTACTCGAACTCTAAGGTCCTCGGCACCACGACCATGCATCCCTTTGGTCATTCCTTTTTCACCGGAATCAGCCTTGAAATGGCGATTGTAGCGGAAATCCATCAAGGTACGTAGTCCTTCGTCTACAACGAAGACGACATTACCTCCACGACCACCATCACCACCCCAAGGACCGCCGTTAGGGACATATTTTTCACGGCGAAAGGCAACCATGCCATCGCCACCATTACCAGCCTTGACCTTAATCTTGGCTGTATCTAAAAACATACTCATTTTTTCTTCTCACTTTAAAAAAGGGCTGGGAAATCCCAGTCACAAAATTTTCTTTAATCTATTTTATAGATTACTGAGGGCACCAATTGCAGTTGCAAAAATACCCAAAATACTTGCTACTAACATGATAAGTACGATAAGCAAGGTTAATTTCTCAAACATAGTTTTTTTACGTTTTCCATTATCTCCAAATGCCATTTTTATCTCCTTCGTTACATTCTATTTTCTATTATCTTAGCATGAATTCAGCTAGTTTTCAATAGTCACTTGCTACCGGCGCAATAATCCATAAAATGATATAAGCTACAATTCCTGCCCCATAACAAAATGCAAGAACACCCCATATTACACGAACAATAGTCGGATCAATATCAAAATAATTTGCGACCCCAGCACATACTCCAGCAATTTTTTGATCACTACCACTTCTCATCAATTGTTTTTTCATAGCTATTCCTCTTTCTATTCTTCATGGTCTTTCCAATAATCTCTGATGCTGATTAACTGTGTTTTTGAAGCCCTCAGCATTCGTCTAGAGCCTTTTACAGGCACAGCAACCACCTGTTGCGGTAAATACAAAACTGTCTTAAAGATACGCTGGCTGACCGTATCATCTTTTGCTAAATCTTTCTGGAAGTTATTTGAAATAATGGCATCCAGATAAAACTCATGCACTCGTTTTCCAAAGTTCTCAGCTGAAATCTCGTACAATTTCTCTGATAAGGTATGATCATCCATATCTGGAGTTGCAATCAGGGCTTCCAAAATAGCTCCGGCCAAATCATGTTCCCCATAGTATAAGGTTCCAAACATTTTATCACTGATAAGATTGTCCAGATAAGGATTTCCGTGAGCAATGACAGGCGTCCCACTAGCTAAGCTTTCCAAGTAAGTCAAACCTTGCGTTTCACTCGTCGAGGCCGAGATGAAGAAATCCGCCGCCTTATAATAAAGAGCTGTCTCACTAGGAGCAATCATCCCTGTAAAGATGACCGAGTCTTGAATCTCTAGTTTCTGGGCTTGCTCTTTAAGGTCATCCAGATAAGGACCATCCCCAGCTACCACCAGTTTAACCTTGTCCTCCTCTTTCAGAACTTCTGCAAAGGCTGCTAAAACTGCTTGAATATTTTTTTCATAGGAAATTCTGGAAAGGCTAAGCAACATCTTTTCATCATCTTGAATCCCTAGTTTACTACGTAGTTCTTTCAGATTTTCTTGCTTGATTTCTGGACGCTCAAACTTAGCTAATTCAATCCCTGTAGGAATAACACGTTTTTCAACCTTGACTTTATAGTCAGATAGCAAGTCTCGGACAATCTCACTCGGGCAAATGACTCCATCTACATCATGTAAAAAACCTCTAACCAAATACTTGACCATACTCGGACGAATCAACATCCCCTTGGCAATATAATGCACGTAGTCTTCGTATTGGGTGTGATAGGTATGGATGACTGGAATCTTCAATTCACGCGCAATCCAAATCCCCAACAAACCAAGAGAAAATTCTGTCTGAGTGTGGATAATATCTAGCTGATATTGTTTAGCAATTTCAAGCGCCTTGCTAAAACCTCGATAGGCAAAGCGACGATCCTTAAAAGCAAAGAAAGGAACACTTGGAATACGAATAATTTGCCAATCTTCGTAGCGATTGACATCCTTATCTGTCGTCGTAAAGATAAAAACAGCATGTCCCTGTTTTTCAAGTTCTGTTTTCAAGGTTCGAATACTGGTCGCAACACCTGAAACCTGAGGAAAATAGGTATCTGTAAATAAACCAATTCGCATAGATTACCTCACTTTTTACTTTCTCCCTAAAGCGGCTTGTTTCTCATAAAAGTTCAACCAGATGTGTAACAGATGCTCTTCAGAATACTCTCTAGAAATATTCTTAGCCTTTTCTTTAAGATCTTTTAAGGCAGCAGGATTCGCTTGATATTCCAGAATAGCTTCTTTCATCTCTTCTCTATCTGCTGTCGCCCGATAATTTCCCTCCAAAATCACCTTATAAAGATCCAAATCACGCAACATAATAGGAGCTTCACAACTGGCAGCCTCTAAAATCGTCATCGGAAAGAGCTCATTATAACTAGGCAACAAGAAAAGGTCCGCTAGGGCATACAATTCGCGCATACGCTCTGGCGATACAATACCTGGAAACATCAAATTTTTAGGAGGATTGTCCATAATTTTCTTATAGCGTTCATAACCATCTGTCATACCACCAAAAGAGAAACCACCAGCCCAGATAAAGGTAATCTGAGGCAATTCCTCAGCCAGACGGATAAAGTCATCAATCCCTTTACGTTTCTGAACTTGCCCAGCACCTACTACGATAAACTGTTTGTCACTAAGATCTAGCTCTGTACGCAGTCTCATTACCTCTTCTTGTGGAAGGGGATGCCATTTTTCCTTGTTGACAAAGTTAGGAATATAGGTCACTTTTTCACGTGGAATACCAGCTGCCACCAAATCCTCGATAAACATAGGATTGACTACCACCAAGTGCTCCATCCGGTTGTAAAAAGAAAATACATAGCGTTTCACAATTCCCTTTAAGAAAAATGGAATTTTTAAACTTCCCTCAAGTGTATCAGGTAAGAAATGCACATAGCCAATTTTCCTTCCTGAGCGTTTCTTTTGAAATGTTGATAAATAATAGGGGAAATCAATCGTATGAAAGTGAGTCACATCTGCCTCTATTGGAAGATTTTCTGTAACAATCAATTGGTCCTTGGCATCACGGTGAAGAAGACGAACTAATTCACGGTAAGCACCTGAAACTCCTTGTCCTGCTACTTTCTCACTTGAACTCAACATATTGATGCGTAATTTCTTTTTTTCCATAGCTACTATTATATCATTTTCTTTGAATAAAATCAGCAAAAGAAAGGAGAGACTAGAGGAAAAGAGGGGGAAATTTCCTCACTTTTCCAACGGTCTCTCACATGCTTTTATTTGTTTACTTAATGCCTAGGGCAATCCGGGCATAGCGACTCATTTTTTCAACTGTCCAGGCTGGATACCAAACTAATTTGACCTCAGTATCCGTTACTTCTGGCACCTCTGTCATGGCATCATAAATCTGGTCTGTCAAAAGATCTGCCAGGGGACAACCCATGGTTGTCAAAGTCATATCAATCTCTGTTTGTCCTGTGTCGCCGTCAAAACGAATCTCATAAATCAAACCAAGATTGACAATATCGATTCCCAACTCAGGGTCAATAACTTCTTCCAAGGCTGATAAAATCCGTGTTTTGATATTTTCAATTTGCTCTTCTGTATAAGCCATATTCATCCTCACTCTTAGTCTTCAATAAAATCACGAAGCGGTTTGCTGCGACTTGGTTGGCGTAGTTTTCTCAAAGCTTTAGCTTCAATCTGACGGATACGCTCGCGAGTCACGTTAAAGACTTTACCCACATCTTCAAGGGTACGCATTTTACCATCATCTAGCCCAAAACGCAGACGCAAAACATTTTCTTCACGGTCTGTAAGAGTATCCAAGACTTCATCCAACTGCTCACGCAAGACGATACGAGTTGTATAGTCCACTGGATTTTCAATCACTTCATCTTCGATAAAGTCCCCAAGATGGCTATCATCCTCTTCACCAATAGGAGTTTCAAGAGATACTGGTTCTTGGGCAATCTTCAAGATTTCACGAACCTTGTCAGGGGTCATATCCATACGTTCAGCGATTTGTTCTGGTGTTGGATCTTGTCCCAATTCTTGAAGGAGATTACGCTGTTCACGAACCAATTTATTGATGGTTTCAACCATGTGAACTGGGATACGGATAGTACGAGCTTGGTCCGCAATAGCACGAGTGATAGCCTGACGAATCCACCAAGTTGCATAAGTTGAGAACTTGAATCCTTTAGAATAGTCAAACTTGTCAACCGCCTTCATCAAGCCCATGTTTCCTTCTTGAATCAAGTCGAGGAACTGCATACCACGGCCAACATAACGCTTGGCAATGGAAACAACCAAACGAAGGTTGGCTTCAGCAAGACGTTGTTTGGCTTCGATATCACCAGCTTCAACAGCTAGTGCCAATTCTTTTTCCTCTTCATTGGTCAAGAGAGGAACGACCCCGATTTCTTTTAAGTACATACGAACAGGGTCATTGACCTTAGCCGAAGTTGATCCAATCAAGTCCTCATCGCTGAGTTCTGGCTCTTCTTCTGCACTAAGCACACGCGCACTTGGGTTTCCTTCGTTATCTGTGATTGAAATTCCTGCATCCTGGATTCGTTGCAAAAGGTCTTCAATCCCATCAGCATCCAAGGTAAAAGGAACAACTAGACTGGCATTGATTTCATCGTCTGTTGCTGTCCCTTTTTGTTTATGATTACGGATAAATTCTGCTACTTGTACGTCAAATGTTGTTACTTCTTTTTGTTTTGTTGCCATTATTACTCCATTCTTCTCTTTTGGGAAATTAAACGTTCCAATTCTTCTAGGGCTGTATCGGTATCTCCTACATGGCTAGCTTCCTGCACCTTCTTTTTAATTCTCATATTGTCCTGATTCAAGAGAGCCTTGTTTCGAGTCATTTCTACTTCACTAAGTTCCTGCGGTGACATCTCTGCAGGTAAATCCTGAGCTAAGACTTGGTACCAAGCTCTTTCAACTTCCTCTGGCTGTTCTGCTAGAACTTCTGGAGGAAGATTGCCATACTGACCAAGCAAGTCATATAAGACCTGAAATTCAGGTGTGTCAAATACAAAATCTTCTCGCAAACGGTAATCGTTTAAAACAAGAGGAGATTCCATCATTCGATAAAGTAGATGGGCTTCTGCCCTCATAATAGCCGATAACTGCTTGGTGACAGGCATAGTGATTGACGTCGGTCTGGAAATTCCTTCCATGCGATTCTGCCTTTGTGCCTGACGGCTTTCATTAACAATCTGCTCAATCTGGGCATAATCAAAGGATGCCAGACTGTCAGCTAAAATATGAATATAGCTGTTTTGAGCAGTTATGGACTTTTCTTGAACAATCAAGGGCGCTATTTTTTCAATAAACTCAATCTGTGCCTGCAGATTTTCACTATTTTCAGGCTTATACTGGTGAATGTAAAACTCAATCGGACTAATACGAGTTTTCGTTAATAGATAGGCCAAGTCTTCTGGGCCATTTTTTTGTAGATACTCATCTGGATCCAAGTTATCAGGCATGCTGACGATTTGCACAGGCATATCACCAATTTCATCCAGTGCTTTCAAAGTCGCGGCTTGCCCAGCCTTATCGCCATCGTAAACAAGAACCAACTTCTTGGTTAACCTTTTCAGATGCTCAACATGCTCACGACTCAAGGCCGTTCCCATGGACGCCACAGCATTTTCAATTCCAGCCCGATAGGCTGCAATGACATCCATGAACCCTTCCATGAGGTAAATCTCACCGGCTTTACCAGAAGATTTTTTTGCCCTATCCATATGATATAATTCGTAACTTTTGTTAAAAATTGCAGTCGATCGGCTATTTTTATACTTAGAAGTTTGTGAATCCGTTTTCTGCCAGATACGACCTGAGAAGGCAATGACCTTTCCCTGATCATTGGTCAAGGGAAACATAATCCGATTGTGAAAGGTGTCTACAAATTGATTGGCATCCGAGAGGTAAAATAATCCTGAATCTAGAAAATCCTCTTCATGATACTGACCAGACAAACGTTGATAGAGATAGTTTCGTTCTGGAGGTGCCAAACCAATCCGAAAATGCTTGAGCACTTCATCTGTCAAACCACGCTGATAAAGGTAATTTCTAGCCTCTTCCCCCATGGTCGTTGTCATGAGAATAGCATGATAAAATTTGGCAGCATCCTCGTGCATATCATAGAGAGCTTGGTGAGGCGAGGCTGGCTTCTGCTCACTATAAAGCGGTTTTTCCACCTCTATCCCAACACGCTGACCTAAGATTTGGACAGCTTCCATAAAAGGAACCCCTTGGTACTCCTCGATGAACTTAAAGACATCGCCTGAGCGACCACAACCAAAACAGTGATAAAACTGCTTGTCCTCTACAACGTTGAAAGAAGGTGTTTTTTCACCATGAAAAGGACAGAGCCCTAGATAGTTCCGTCCTGCCTTTTGTAAAGAAATCACATCTCCTATGACTTCCACAATGTTGGCATTGTTTTTGATTTCTTCAATGACTTGTTTGTCAACCATACACAATACCTCCATGTTATCATAGTTTACTTTATATAGTATACTTTATTTCAGAAAAAAAGTAAACCATTTCACTCATTTTCCCTACTTTATTCAAAGAGTTGATAATAATCAGAGATTTTCATTTTTGCTTTTTCTTCTTGGTTCAAATCTTGGATAATCCGTCCTTCTTTCATGACAATCAGACGATTACCATATTTGAGAGCATCTTCCATATGATGAGTAATCATAAGTGCTGTCAACTGATCTTTCTTGACAAATTCATCTGTCAATTCCATCAAGGCCACACTGGTCTTTGGATCCAGGGCCGCAGTATGCTCGTCCAACAAGAGTAATTCAGGACGCTTCAAGGTTGCCATCAAGAGACTCAAGGCTTGTCTTTGCCCACCTGATAAGAACTCAATCGGTGTATTCAAGTGTTTCTCAAGACCATTTCCTACTTTTTCAATAGTAGCCTGAAACTCATCCTTATAACTAGCCAGACGTCTTGGAAAGAGTCCACGTTTTTCACCACGAAACTTGGCAATCAAAAGATTTTCAGCCACTGTCATACGAGGAGCTGTCCCCATCTTGGGATCTTGGAAAACACGAGAAAGATACTTAGCTCGCTTCTCTGGTGAAAACTTGGTAACATCTTCACCTAAAATACGGATGGTTCCACTGGTTAAGGACAAGGTTCCTGCAATGGTGTTAAAGAGAGTTGATTTACCAGCACCATTTCCACCCAAAATCGTGATAAAATCCTGTTCAAAAATTTCTAAGGAAACATCATTTAAAATAATCTTTTCTTCATCAAAGCCATTTTTAACGACTTTGGTTGCATTTTTTAATTCTACAATTGCTGTCATTTACTTAACTTGGCTCCTTTCAAGATTGTTTGCTTAAATGTAGGAATCATGAGGCAGACTGCTAAAATCACAGCACTGTATAGACGAAGGTAACTTGTGTTAAAGCCAAGCGCGATAACTGCCCATACTAAGAATTGATAGGCGATAGAACCTACAACGATAGTAACCAAACGCTCTGCCAAGCTCAAACTCTTGAAGATAACTTCTCCAATAATCAAACTTGCAAGCCCCACAACGATGACACCAATTCCTCGAGAAACATCAGCATAGCCTTCTTGCTGGGCAATGAGGGCACCTGCAAGGGCAATCACCCCATTTGATAAGACCAAGCCCATGAGCTCCATGCGTCCAGTATGAATCCCGAAACTTCTAGCCATATCAGGATTGTCACCTGTAGCAATATAGGCCTGTCCAAGTTTGGTGTCCAAGAAAAAGAGCATGAGAGCAATGACAAGACTGACAAAGATAAGACCTGTCAAGAGTTGGTTCAAGTCTGAATCAAAAGGTAAGACATCCTGAATTTGCTTAGTTCCAAGCAAGCCTAAATTTGCACGTCCCATAATCAAGAGCATGATAGAGTGACAAGAAGTCATCACCAAAATCCCTGATAGCAAGGTTGGGATTTTCCCTTTTGTATAAAGAAGGCCTGCTGCCATTCCAGCCAAACAACCTGCTCCTACAGCAACAAGTGTCGCTAAAAAGGGATTTACACCTTTGGTTATCAGAGTGACAGCAACAGCTCCCCCAAGAGGGAAGGAACCTTCTGTCGTCATATCTGGAAAGTTTAAAATCCTAAATGTCATAAAGATTCCCAGACCTAGAATAGCCCAGACAAATCCTTGAGAAATAATAGATAATATCATCTGTTTCTTAACCTTTTCTATATGATTTCTATTGTAAAAAATTGGAGGAGATGTCCCCAACTCCTCCATTACAGATTATTCAATCACTTGTCCTGCTTCTTTAAGAACAGATTCAGGAATCGTAATACCTAATTCTTGTGCCAATTTTTTGTTAATCACTGACTTACCAGTTGAAAAGACATTGACTGGAGTATCAGCTGGTTTTGCACCTTTCAAGACTTGTGCAATCATTTTACCTGTTGCCACACCAAGGTCATGTTGGTCAACTACAACTGATGCCAAACCACCTGCTTCTACCATGGCAGTTGCGCTTGGATAGATTGGTTTCTTAGCTGATTGGTTGCTTGATACAACTGTTGAGAAGGCTGAAGCAATGGTGTTATCGATTGGAACCCAGATAGCATCAACCTTGCTAGTCATAACGTTAACTGTTGAAGCAATTTCATTTGTTGAAGGAACTGCAAATGTTTCCACTGTCAAACCTGCTTTTTCAGCATAAGCCTTAAATTCTTCTACCTGAGTTTTTGAATTGTCTTCGCTGCTTGAGTAAAGAGCACCGATTGTTTTCACATTTGGTGTCAGAGCCTTGATGAGTTCAACTTGTTGTTGAGCTGGATTGTGGTCAGATACCCCTGTAATGTTGCCACCTGGTTTTTTCAAATCTTTGACCAAGTTAGCTCCGATTGGGTCTGTAATAGCGGCCATGATAACCGGTAGGTCTTTTGTGGCACTAGCCAATCCTTGAGCAGCTGGTGTTGCAATACCAACCACAAGGTCATTCCCGTTTGCAACCAATTGTTTACTCATTGTCGCAACCTTACTTTGGTCACCTTCTGAGTTCATAAAATCGATTTTAACTTGATCATCTTTATACCCTTCCTCTGCAAGTCCATCTTGAATCCCTTTATAAATCAAATCAAGAGATGGATGGCTCACAAACTGAAGGACACCAACTTTGGCAACTTTCTTTTCATTTTTAGCTTCTGGTTTATTCATTGAAGAGTAAATCAAGCTTCCTGCTACTAAGACTGCTAATGCAGCGATAATTCCAATTAAACGTTTATTTTTCATTCTATTTCTCCTTTTCATTCTTTTAAAATACTTCACTTATCTAAACAAGCGACGCCATCGTTTTCTTTCCATACTAACCTCCATCAAAAAAGTCCTCACACAAAAAACTTGTGTGAGGACGTCGATGCGCGGTACCACCTCAATTATAGGGAATTTCCCTATCGCTCTGTCTCGCAATAACGAGATGCACTGTAAGGTGTGCTCACCGAATTTTTATGATTTCAAATTCTAAATAACATTCAGCCCAATTTTCATCATCACCACTTATCTGTTTTCAGCTACCACAGACTCTCTAAAAAGTTTGTATGATTACTTTTCTGAATGGTTAAATTATATCATTTTTCAATTACTTGTCAAGACTCTTTTACCATTTTTTTGAAATAACCCAAAACTTCCCCTACGGAAAAGAGGAAGTTTGATGGGTATCAGCCTGAATTACGCAATCCTGTTGCAATTCCGTTGATGGTTGTGTGGATTAATTTTTCTTGATCGCTTGATAATTCTCCTCGACGTTGACGTTTAATCAACTCCAACTGGATATAGTTGAGAATATTAAAGTAAGGCATACGATAATCCAAACTCGCTTTTAGATATGGATTTTCAGCCAAAAGTTCATCATAACCTTCGATAGCCAAGATAACTTCCTTGGTAACTTGCCATTCATTTAAAATTGTCTCATAGATTGCTTTTACTTCTTCATCCTCACACAGTTTGGCATATTCAAAAGCAATGTTCATATTTGATTTTGACAAGACCATGTCGACATTTGAAAGAAGCGATTGGAAGAAAGGCCAGTTTTGGTACATATCTCGTAAGATAGCGATATTCTCTGGATTTTTATCAATAAATTCCTTGAAGCTTGAACCAACCCCATACCATCCAGGGAACATGACGCGACTTTGCGACCATGAGAAGACCCAAGGGATGGCTCTCAAACCACCGATTTCAGTAATAGTCTTGCGAGCGGCTGGACGAGAACCAATATTAAAGCTTGAAATAGCCTTGATTGGACTTGACTCGAAGAAATAATCATAGAAATGGTCATTACCAAAGACCAAATCACGGTAGATATCGTAACTACGGTCCACCACTTGGTCCATAATAGCTTCATAACGATTGGATGTATTGGTATCGCTCTTCTTCTGCGTAATCATACGGTTAATGGCTGCAGATACTAGCATTTCAAGGTTATAGTAGGCAGCATCTTTATTACCGTATTTATTGCCAATTACTTCACCCTGCTCCGTCAAACGGATACGATCCTTAATAGACTTGAGCGGTTGAGAAGTAATGGCTTCATAGGTTGGTCCACCACCACGACCGACAGTCCCACCACGGCCATGGAAGAAGGTAACCTTAACGCCAAATTCATCTCCAATAGCAGTCAATTGTTGTTGAGCCTTGTAGAGAGTCCAACATGATGATAAGTAACCACCATCTTTATTACTGTCAGAGTAGCCCAACATGATTTCTTGATAGTTATTGCGTGAAGCAATCCATTTCTTAGCAAGAGGAAGTGAAAGGTATTCTCTCATGGTTTCTTCTGAGTGATCCAAGTCCTCAATTGTTTCAAAGAGAGGAACGATTTGGACACGGGCTCTTCCTTTATCAACTAGTCCTACTTCTTTTAGCAAGATAGCCAATTCCAGCATGTCTGATACGCTAGTTGCATGTGAAATAATGGTTTGACGAATAACATCATCGCCCAACTTATCTTTCAACTTACGAGCAGCTTTAAAGATGGCCAATTCTTTTTCAAGTAACTCTGATTTTTCAACATGAGTTGCAGAAAGAATACGTGGATCTTCTTCTAATTCTTTCAATAGAAGCTGGCATTTTTCTTCTTCACTTAGTTCGCTATAACGCGAATGAATTCCTGCTGATTTCAAAAGTTCAGCTACGCAGGCCTCATGAACACTAGAATCTTGACGCATGTCAATAGATGCCAAATAGAAACCAAAAATTTCAACTGCCTGAATCAGCTCAACAAAATCACCAGAAATCAGTGCTTCACCCTTGTTTTCCAAGAGGGAATCACGAATGGTAATTAAATCCTTATAAAAATCATTAGCTGTTTCATAGCGAGCCCCAACTTCCTTATCCTCAATCAGATAGGTTTTTGTTGCTTGGATTTTTGATTGAATATCAAATAAGGCACGGCGGTAAAGCTCTTTTTCACGGTAGATCGAGTTATCCTTGGATTGACGAGCCATTTCTCTGACTTGCTTGCTTACATTGACAATACTAGTTGAGAGAGAGAATTCACGATAAAGTTGGTAAATCTTTTCATCATAGTAGTTCATGATGATTTCACACTGAGTCATAGCAGATTGTTTCAAGGTATCTGCTGTAACAAAAGGATTCCCATCGCGGTCTCCACCAATCCACATTCCCATGGTAATTGGTTTAGGATGTTTCAACTCTAAGCCATGTTTTTTAGCCAGGCGCTTGTACTCAGCAGTCAAATGAGGAACAGCTTTCAGGAATGAACTATTGTAGTATTCCATAACATTCGTGATTTCATTGGTTACTTTCAATTTCTTTTCACGAATCATGTCTGTCTGCATGATAATCTCAATGTAACGACGGAGATCATTATGCCATTTTTCCTTATTTATCAAGCCTAATTTCACATCACGATACTTACGCAAAAGGGTATGGATATGATTAGTCAAATCTAACATACTCTTACGTTGTACTTGTGTTGGATGGGCTGTCAAAACAGGGACAACATTCAAGTGTTCAAGAATTTCAACCGCATTTTCTTTTTCAGCAACCATTTTGATTGTTGCTGATAATTTCCCAAGATAATCTTGATCAATATTATTTTGGTGGTTAATTTCATAGGCCAAATCCACGTCTTCTGAAATATTAATCAAGAGGGGCAAGATAGAGAAATAACGTGAAATATATGCCATTTCATCATTTGTCAGACTAGTAACCAATTGGTTCAAGCCTTGATAATCTTCTTGAGTTGATAATTCTTTCAACTCCATGATTTTTTCAAAAGTCTCTGGGGCAAGCATGTTTTTAGTGATATCTTCTAACAATTCTGTTAAAATCAATACTTCTTCTTGCACGACAGCTTTATTACTATAGTTTTCTAATTTTTGAAGAGACATAGGTAATCCTTTCCACTCTCAGCTCTACATATAGTTTGATGAGTGAGCTTCTAACTCCTCATACAATTGGGCACGTTTTTCACTTGCATCAATATTTAAGACAAAGGCGATGGCTACAGACAAGACCAGAAGACTATTTCCTCCTTGTGATAAGAAGGGGAAGGTTACTCCTGTAGAAGGAATAATACCAGAAATTCCACCGATATTAACAAAGACCTGCACCAACATCATCCCCCCAACCCCAATCGCCATCATGGAATTAAAGGGATTCTTAGCACGAATACCGACTAGGATGATTCGTAAAATTAGGAAAAAGACGAGGGCTAAAATCAAGCTGGCTCCCACAAATCCAAATTCTTCGATGACAATTGAAAATACAAAGTCTGTATGGGCCTCTGGTAAATAGCCACGTTTTTCGATTGAATTTCCTAAACCTAGTCCAAACCATCCACCATTTACCATGGCAAAGTAAGAATTTGCGAGTTGGTGGCCTGCTCCTGCCAAGTCAGCAAAGGGATTAAAGTAGGCACTGAAACGCTTGGCAACGTAACCAAATACTGGAACTTTTGAAAACTTATCAACCCCAATCATAGAGATCGCTGATAAGGATAGGGCTGAAACTCCAAACAATACACCAATAAATGCTATAAACCAACGATGAGCAATCCCACTAACTGTATACATAATCAAGGCAACCAAAGCTAGGATAGTCGCATTCCCCAAATCTGGGAAAATAGCCAAACTTCCTATCATTACCAAGAGGACAAAGCGCCAATCATTAAAAGCACGAGGAATCCATTGATTTTGAGTTAAAACTTGAAAATCGTAAATACCAATTTCATCCTGTTGTTTTGAAAAACGCTGAGCCAAGTACCAGACGATGATAATCTTCAAATACTCAGCTGGTTGAATGGTCAAAGGTCCTACTGAAATCCAACCATAGGCTCCATTGACTGGTGTACCAATTATACGAGCCAGAGCTAAGAGAATCAGCTCAAAAAACATAACAATAAATAAAAGTCGTTCTTTTCTTAAAAAATTCAGTTTCAGCTTATATATCAAGGCAATCAATATTAAACTAAATCCCCAAAACATTCCCTGACTTCGAACCAATTGCAGAGCACTTTTACCTTCTTCGATTAGAATGGCACTGGTTGTAGAATAGACTACAATCAAGCCCAAGATAGATAAAAGTAAGTAAGGAACTAGGATAGAATAGTTTAATAGGTGCCTCTTACTAATCTTCATAGTATCACCAATCTAATGAGAACAAAAGAAATTATTCCCAAATTCCGTTTATTTTCTAGTTTTGATTGCTATTATACCATTTTTTCCGAAAGAAAAAAACTCTTATCCATCAGATAGAAGATTTTCTCATAAGAAAAAGAGCACTTGGCTCTTTTCTGTTTTATTCTTTTGATGAACTACTTGAACTTGAATCTCCGCCACCGATATATTGGGTGAAGATATTTTGGAAGGCTTGATCTTTAACCTTGATATTAGCTGCTTGCAATTCTTTTCCGATAATGCTTTGAACAAATGTTGAATCATTTTGTTTTTGAGTCAAGATAACAGTTTTTAATTTTTCTTTGTAGTCATCAAGATTAGATGATTTTTCTGTTTTCTTAGTGAGTTTTACAATGTAATATTGGCTGCTGTAGGCTTGTGTACCAGCGGCTGTAATCACATCAGAAACGCCGTTTACATCTAGAGCAAATGCCGCTTTCTTAACTTGTTCTGGCACTTCTGTTGAAGCAGAATCAAAGGTGATTTCTCCACCGTTCGCTTTGGTTTTCTCATCCGTTGAGTTATCTTTAGCTAATTGAGCAAAGTCTGCATCACTAGCCTTAGCTTTTTCGAGGACTTCTTTCGCTTTATCCTCATTATCAAGACGAATGATTTGAGCCGTTACATCTGGAGTATATTCATCAAAGGCTTTCTTATAAGCATCATCTGTCAATTCAGCCTCTGCTGCCTTCTTAACTGCCAACTCAACCAATTTGCTTGTACGAATTTGAGCTTTGCGTGTTTCAAGCGTCATTCCTGCTTGTGACAAGACACGTTGGTAGTTCTCACCATATTGTTTTTCTTCTTCTGCAATCGTGTCATTGACTTCTTTGTCATCCACTTCTGAGCCATATTGTTTCTCAAATACTTTTTGGATGGTCAAGTTTAACAACACTTGTTGAGCTGAAGGGTTGCTTTTTACTTGCTCATAAAATTGATGTTCTGTGATGACATCCCCCTTCATGCTGATAAGGTCTGCCCCTTCTGAACCTTTCGAACAAGCTGCTAATGTTGCTACTGATAATAGTGTAATGGCACCTGCCAATAGTTTTTTCTTCATGTCTACTCCTTTGAGATAAGTGTTACCCTATCTATTTTACTATATTTTCTTAAATTTTTCTGAAAATCATTCGCTGTCAGGCAATTGAACATCTGCTACATTTTTACGAAGCATGAGAATGCCGTCCCCCAGAGGTACTAATGTTGCTGTGAGTCCTGGATTGTCTAAAGTTGCATCAAATAGTCTTTGAAGGCCTCTGTATATAGTTCGCTGGCCACGACGGACTTCCATTATATCCTTGGCAACATCACCACCTTGGAAAATATCATCCAAGACAACCACACCACCGACTTCCAAATGTTTGAGGATTTCTGGCAGAAAGACGATGTATTTAGACTTGGCTGAATCCATAAAGACAAAATCATAGGACTCTGTCAAGGTTGATAAGACATCTACCGCATCTCCTTCTAGGAGTTTGATTTGCTTGCGACTGTCAAACTGGGCCAAATTTTCCTTGGCAAATCCAATCATCTCTGGATTGCGGTCAATAGTTGTAATCTTTGCATTCGGTGCATGTTCAGCCATCAAAAGTGCTGAAAAACCGATAGCCGTCCCAATTTCCAGTATATTTTTAGGTTGCATGGTTTCCATGAGAAAACGGAAATAAGCTACTGTTTCATGGGGAATAATAGGAATATTTTCCTTGCGGGCAAAGTCTTCCAATTCTTTCAAGGAACCTGTGACTTGCTTTTGACGCTGACGCATCAAGTCCACAATTTCTTCTTTGACAACAGGACGACGCATGTTATGGTTGGCATTCTTACTATACGATTCAACCATCTTATGCCAATCCCAATTTTTCAACAAGGGCTTCAAACTCATTCAAACGACGTTCAAAGACTGCAAAAGCATCGTTGAGGTAGTCTTCCTTCTCCATATCAACACCAGCTTTTCTCATAACATTAAGTGGATAGTCAGACTTACCTGCCTTGAGGTAGTCGATATAACTGTCACGATCTTCTTGACTACCATGGACGATTTTTTCAGCCAAGGCTGAGGCTGCCGCAAATCCTGTTGAATATTGGTATACATAGTAGTTATAGTAGAAGTGTGGAATACGGGCCCACTCGTATTGAATTTCAGGATTGTCTTCCTTGCTCAAACCATAATACTCTTGGTTCAAGTCTGCGTAGAGTTTATTTAGGAAATCACTTGTCAACACTTCACCATTTTGATCGGCTTGGTGAATAGCGTGTTCAAATTCAGCAAATTGAGTTTGTCGGAAAACTGTTCCACGGAAACCGTCTAAGAAGTTATTGAGAATAGCAAAGCGCGTTGCATCGTCTTCCACTTCTTCCAATAATTTCTCCGTCAAGATATTTTCATTGGTCGTTGAGGCAATCTCAGCCAAGAAGATCGAATAATCTCCGTAAACATAAGGCTGAGTCTCGCGAGTATAGCTTGAATGCATACTATGACCTGTTTCATGAACAAGAGTAAAGAGATTGTCCAGATTGTCCTGCCAGTTAATAAGCATAAAGGCATTGGTATCGTAAGAACCACCAGAGTAGGCCCCTGAACGCTTTCCTTGGTTTTCGTAAACATCAATCCAGCGCTCGCTGAAGGCACGTTTAACACGGCTCAAGTAATCCTCACCCAAGACTGCCAAGGCATCTTCTGCCTTTTTCAAGGCTTCTTGGTAGGTAAAACTATATTCAACAGATGAAAGCGGCGTGTAGACATCGTACATCTTGAGGTCTGAAATCCCCAAAATCTTTGAACGAAGTTCAAGATAACGATGCAAGAGGGGCAAATGCTTGCGAACTGCTGCTACCAAATTGTCATAAACACTTTCTGGAACAAAATTTGCCGCTAGGGCTGCATGACGAGCACTCTTGTAGTTGCGAACTTTTGCACGGTAGTTTTGGACCTTAACATTGGTTTGCAAGGTTTTAGCATAGGTGTGTTGGAATTGTTGATAAGTCGCATAAAGGGCTTGATAGGCACCACGGCGAACCTCACGATTTTTAGACTCCATCAAACGTGTATAAATCCCATGAGATAGCTGAACTTCCTTACCATCATCGTCGAGGACATAAGGGAACACAATATCCGCATTGTCCAAGATAGCGAAGGTTTCACTTGCTGAACCAAAGATTTCTCCAGCGCCAGCCAATAATTCTTCTTCGCGTTGTGATAAAACGTGGTCTTTTCCTTGTAAAAGTTTGTCAAAATAGTGTTGATAAACCTGCAATCTTGGTTGAGCCTCTAAAAAGTCAGCATACTGCTTTTCACTAATTTCCATAAATTCAGGCTCATAGAATGAAAAGGCTTGGTCTAGTTGGCTGTAGAGAGTCATTGCCTTGGCGTAGTACTCTTGGTACTTGGCTTCACGTGTATCTTGGTCATTTTTCATATGAGCATAAACGTAAAGCTTCTCCATTTGGCGTTCCATCTCAAGAGAAAATTCAGTAATTTCGAGTAGACTATCCGCACTATCCAAGAGATGGCCTTCATACTGGGCTACTGTCTCCAATTGTTCTGTTAACTCTTTTAAGGCTTCTTCCCAAGCCTGGTCAGTTGGGTAAATCGTTGATAGATCCCATGTATCTTTTTCATTTATTTCATGTCTTTGTAATACCATTAGATTCCTCCATCCTTTCTATTCTACCATATTTTTTAAGAAATATTGCTGATAAAAGGCTGGTGGATAAAGCTTTTGCCAATCATTTTGAGGATTTTCTTGGTAATAGGTGTAAAAGTGCTGATAATAGCTGGTCAAATCTTGCTCAATCTGGAAAAATTTGCCTACTAGTGGCCGAATTTGTGGATACCATTCTTTTAAGCCATAAGTCAGGAGATTTTCTCCCTTTTGATAGGCTTCTGCTTGTTCTTTCATCCAAAAGGGATTTTGATAATAGAGCTGTTGTCGGATATAGCGACATATGTCCTTGTCCTGAGAAACTGTAAAATGAGAAATGTTTTGTTTCTTATAGGGGAAACGCAATATTTCCAATAAACTATCTTGACCATAGGGAAATTCCTTGATTTGATAATGGAGTTTGCCGCGTAGATCTTTGTGAATCAGGTATTTGAGTCTTAAAAGCTGTTTTTCTTGGTCTAATTCCCAAATATAAAAGCCCATATTTTGACTGAAATAGAGAAAACCTTGTTGCAGACGAGTCAAGCGACCTTTGAGCCACAGTTTTTGACCCAGCAACCACAGAACTTGGTAACCCTGACTACGATAACCCTCACTTCGCTCTTTAAGAACTTTTTGAGGCAAGGAACTACACTGAACTTCTAGAGCTAGATTGCCATTTACAAACACATCCGCAATCTGTTTAAGCTCTGGAAGGGGGTATTCTAATTGTACCTCTGCCTCTTTTTTCAACCAGTGATAGAGGACTTCCTTATTTGCCAAGTGTTCTGGACTTTCATTTTCAAATGAAAAATCACAGTCTTTTAAAGATTTATGGGCAAAATGGGTTCGGACACTTGGTCCTTGCCGCAAACGGAGCTGACCTCCACAAGCTGGGCAGGTGTATGCTTGCTTCTCGAGCTTATCCTCTAGCACATTTACCAATTGTCCCCTAGCATTTCTCGCAACAAACATGATTTCCCTCCTTTTCTATATTATTCGAAAAAAAGAAAAAAGATCAGGAAATTTCCTAATCTTCATTCATGTTTATTTGATTTTCTTAGCTAGCATGGTCGCAAAGCGTAGTTGAATACGATTGCCATTCTCATCACGACGGTGCAACTGGCCTGGATTTTCATTGTACTTGACCAATTCCCAGTCCTTGTAATAGTCTGCCAATTTCCCTTCTTTAAAGGTAAATGGGAAGTTTACAGAGCAAGGGTAATCTTCCGTATCCATAGCACAGACGATAAGATTATAGCCACCAACCGCGGTTTGCTCCTGCATGTTTCGGATAATAGCTGGAATACGATCCGCTTGTAGAAACATCAAAACAACTGTTGAAACGATAAAATCATATTTTTGCCCAATGCTGGCTGAATTGATATCGTAAAGACCAACAGGCATGTCCAAATCTTCCTGCTCCACAATGCTTTGCAAGATTTCAAGAGCCAATTCATTTTGATCCACAGCTGTCACATCAAAACCTTGCTGGGCTAGAAAGAGGGCATTACGGCCCTGACCACAGCCCAAATCTAAAGCTTTCCCTGGTTTTACTGTCTGCATTGCCTCTAGGACCTCTGAATGAACAGGATTGGTATTGTATTTCTTAGGAAAATAATCCTCAGGTTTACAATAAAACTCCAAATACCATTCCACATCGTCTGTTACAGCCTCCACTCGGTGCCAGGCTTGTGGTTGTGCCATGGGATTGTCAGCTCCTGCTTCAAAGAGGTGTTCAGCTAGAACCTCACCATCCTCTGTCAATTCAATAAACTTGAGAGTTCCTTTTAAAACAGTAATCTTGCCCCAAGTCCCAACCTTGGTATTGTGTTTCTGCTGAACAGCCTCTGGCATAGTTTCTTTAGTCCACAAAGGCATGCGTTTATAAGCAACTAATTTTTCCATTTTCATTTCCTCTTTTTATCGCTGATTAACAGCTTTCATCACGCGCGCAATATCGCGATTCTGCTCACGACGTTTGATTGACTCCCGTTTATCATAGTCATGCTTCCCTTTAGCTAAACCTAAAAGGAGCTTGGCATAACCATCTTTGATATAGACTTTAAGGGGAACCAGGGTCATTCCTGTTCCTTTAGTCTCTTGTTCCAACTTTTGGATTTGTTTCTTATGGAGCAGGAGTTTTCGACGACGTTCTGGTTCTTGGTTCCAGATATTGCCCTCTTCGTAAGGAGCGATATGAACATTGCTCAACCAAACTTCTCCATTTTTTACTTGGGCAAAGCCATCCTTGAGATTGATTCGAGCAGCTCGTACACTCTTGATTTCAGTTCCAGTCAGGACCATTCCTGCCTCTAACGTATCTACGATAGTATAGTCGTGGCGCGCCTTTTTATTTTGTGCGACGACCTTTCCCTCGCCCTTTGCCATGCTTGGCTCCTTTCTTAGCTACTTCCTTGTAAAAGGGTTTCTTTCCTTTTTTCTTCTTGTCTTTTTGTGAATGCTTGCGCTTATCATTTGAGCGTCCTGATTTTCTCTTATCTTCCTTCTTATCTGAACGACGACTTGAACCACGCCCTCTATCATTACGATTAGACTGTTGCAAGCCTTTTTCAATCACATCAAACTCACTTGGAATATAAGAGAAGTCAATTTCACCAGTCATCTTATCCGCTCTTTCAACTCGAATACGAATCTGTTGTCCTACACGGAAGGTTGTTCCTGATTTCTCCCCACGCAGGGTCAAATCACGCTCATTGAAATGATAAAATTCAGGTAGATTTGTGATGTGAATCAAGCCTTCAACTGTGTTTGGCAATTCAACAAAGAGACCAAATTTGACAATACTTGATACAACCGCATCGTATTCTTCGCCTACGTATTCTTCCATGTACTCAGCCTTTTTCATGGCTTCGACTTCACGCTCAGCTTCTATGGCACGACGCTCACGGTTGGAAGACTGGGTCGCAATCTCTGGAATCACTTGCTCAAAATGCTCTGCTATTTCCTTAGAACGGCCGTAATCACGAATCATACGGTGAACAAGAAGGTCAGGATAACGACGAATCGGACTAGTAAAGTGAGTATAGTAATCTGCTGCTAATCCATAGTGGCCATGATTGTGCTCCGAATAGCGAGCCTGCTGCATAGAGCGAAGAAGCATCATGGACAATACATCTGCATAAGGTTCTCCCTCAACAGCACGCATGATGTCTTGGAGTGCCTCCTGGCTAATCTCACTGGCAGTCCCATAAATGCGCAAACCAAAGCTCGAAGCATAATCAATAAACTTCTGAACCTTTTCAGCCTTAGGCTCCTCATGGATACGATAAATGAAAGGTAAATCCAGCTTGCTGAAATGCTCGGCAACTGTTTCATTGGCTATCAGCATAAAGGACTCAATCATGCGCTCGGCAACACCACGCTGACGAAGAACGATATCAACAGGCTTACCTTGCTTGTCCACTAAAATCTTAGCCTCATTGGTATCAAAATTGAGGGCTCCACGTTTCACACGCATGTTTTCTAGAGTTTCATGGAGCTTGGACATGAGTTCGATACTTGGAACAATTTTCTGATACTCTTGTCTCTTTTCCTCATCGCCCGCTAAGATATCATTGACATCGCTATAGGTCATACGAAAACTGGTCTTGATAACTGTCTGTGTAATGGTGTAATTGACCACACGACCATGTTTATCAATCTCCATAATGGCAGACTGGGTCAGGCGGTCAACTTGAGGATTGAGGGAGCAAATTCCATTAGACAGTCGTTCTGGAAGCATTGGAACCACACGGTCTGTCACATAGACAGAAGTCGCACGGTTAAGGGCTTCCTTGTCAAGGGCAGAACCCTCGGTCACATAGTAGGAAACATCTGCGATGTGAACCCCAAGCTCCAGATTACCATTTTTCAGAGCCTTGATATGCACCGCATCGTCCAAGTCCTTAGCGTCAGCACCATCAATGGTAAAGATAATCTCATCTCTTAGATCCAGACGACCTTCCATATCCTTTTGAGACGGAGCATCAGGCACACTTTCTGCTTCCTTGACAACAGCTTCTGGAAACTCGGATACAATGTCCATTGATTCCAAGACCTCAAGAACATCAATTCCGACATCCGTTGAATGCCCCACCACATCGAGGACAGTAGCGACAAAGAAATCATGTTTCTTGCTTGGGTATTTATCGATAAAGACCTTGAGAACTTCGGTTCCCTCGAGTTTAAGGGCTGGTTTCTTAACATAGATGGGTTGACTGATTTTCTGATTTTTCGAACGGATGTAGCCAGCATACTTGGGCTTTTCCTGATCTAGAACGATTTGGCCGACAACGGTTGTCAAACTGTGTTCTAGGATATCGATAATTTTTGCTTCTGCTGCTGTTCCTTTATTGCGGTCAGCGACTTTCTTAATCACAACCTCAACGGTATCACCATCAATAGCATAGTTGACATCATTTTTCCCTACAAAAAGGTCGTCCTCTTCGCCTTCCAGGCTGACAAAACCAAAGCCATTTTTATGGGCATGAAAAATCCCCTTGAGAGTAATCTCATGTTTTTTCTTGGCTTCCAAGGTCAGACTGCCATCTTCCTCAAAGCGTATCTGATGCTTTCTTTCCATTAAGGACAAGGTTTTAATCAACTCACGAAAATCCTTGGAACCGTCTTTTTCCAAAGCCTGAGCCAAGTCATTGACAGTTACCTTTCCCTTGTCTTGTAAATATTCTTTTATTCTATCTTTCATATTTTCTTTCTAGATTTTTTATTTTCTTTTACTGTAAAACCTTCTCAAATATCTTTTAAAAATAAAAAGAGGCAAAGACCTAGTCCTGCCCATTATTTTCTTATCTACTTGATAATACCGTCAATGCTAAGGCAATGGCTAGCCAGAAAAAGACTAAAATCCCTGTCAAACGCTGCATTACAGCTTCAAAACCGCGTGCTTTACTGCGTTCAAATAAATCACCTGAGCTGGCATCAAATACATTGCTGGATTGGTTTTTGGTTGGTTGCATGAAAATCGCAATCACAATCACAACAGATAATACTAATAAAATGGTTAATAATAGGTTATACATATCAAACTCCTTAAAATCCCTATTATTTTACCATAAAATCTACTTAGATTCAAGATGTAGGGTTACTTTTCTTTCCTTGGGACAATACTTTAAAACCTCAATCTTGTCTGGATGGGTTTTGGAATTTTTACTGGTTAGGTAATTGATACTGCCACAAGAGGAGCATTTTAGATTAATTTTTACTCGCACTAGATTTCCTTTACTTTTAATAATGTTCGAAATTGAAGCAGGTTAAAGAGACAACTAAAGGCAACACAAAGGCTTGTCGCATAAAAGACTGCATGGTAGCCAAATTGTCCTGCTACTGCAGAACCTGCCATAGGACCAACGACACCTCCCAGATAAAAGAATACCTGATTAAAGGCAAAGACCCTCGAAATTCCAGCTTTGGGTGTCATCTTACTGAGAAGGGCATTGACCCCAGGTATCAGCGCACCGGTTCCCAAGCCAAAGAGGAAACGATAGAGGCCTAGTTGAAGGGGGCTAGAGGCATTTGCACAGAGGAGATAGATGATAACTGAATAAAACTGGGCTACAACCAAGAGGCGATGGTTGCCCACCTTGTCACCTAGCTTTCCCATGACTCCTGCACTCATCATACTGGAAAAGCCCATACTGGATACAATCAAACCAGAGACAAAAAGAAGATTCTCTATCTGCCCTAAGTCACGCACATAAAGAGCCAGAATAGGGCCGATTGATTGGGCTGAAAATTGGATGACAAAACTTGTCAGAAAGAGGTTGACCAAAAGATAGGGATATTTAACTGATGTAAATAACTCCTTTGTTGGGATGGCCTTTTCCTTGGCTACTGGTTGAAAATCTTCCTTGATAAAGCAAATAGTCAAAACAGCAGCTAAAAATAGAAAACAACCAACCAGTAAAAAGACAGTACGAATGCCAAATAATTCTGCGATAAAGCCACCGATAAAAGGACCAGTTAGAGTACCTGCAACTACGCCTGTAGACAAAGCACCTAAGGCAGAGCCTGATTTCTCCTTGGGAACCTGACTGGCTATCAAGGCCGTTGCATTGGGAACAAATCCCGCAAATACACCGTTTAGTAAGCGAAGAAAGATTAACCAATAAATATTTGGCACAAAGGCCAAGCCTCCCATAGTGATAGTCATGGCCAGACCAGCACGAATCATCATGGGTTTTCGACCGTATTTGTCAGCAAGGATGCCCCAGATAGGAGAGAAAAGTGCCGCAGAAATAGCAGAGACAGAAATAGCTAAACCTGCATAAAAAGCAACTTGCTCACTGCCTACACCTAGATTTTCCACAAAGATGGGCATAAAAGGCACAACCAGAGAAATACTTGCTCCAGTCAGAAAATTACCAAACCAAGCAATGCGCAAATTATCCTTCCAGTTAATCTCTGTCATCTTGTCTACCTCCCTCAAGAATGATACGCACCTGAGTGAGAAGCTGTTTCTGATTGCTATTGTTGTCAAGAATATGGCTGGCTAAATGTTTCTTTTTTTCTAAAGGCCACTGGGCTGCCAGACGCAACTCAGCTTCATCCTTGGATAGCTGATCCCTTTTCATTAAACGTTCTACTTGGACATCTCGGTCCGCATAGACCAACCAAGTCTCATCAAACCAAGAGACGTAGTCCTGCTCAAAAAGTAGGGGAATATCCATGAAGAAAATCTCTTCTGTCTGAACCAACTGATCTCTCAACATAGCTAGTTCCTCACAGATAATCTCTCCTTGGATTTGCTTAGACCATTCACGTTCTTCAGGATTTGAAAAGATGAGACTAGCTAGGAGAGGGCGATTGAGTTCTCCGTTTTCAAGGATGATTTCTTGCCCAAAGTGCTGGACTAGAGCTTCAAACAGACGACCACCAGGTTTCTGTAGTTGGTGGACGACTGCGTCGGCATCCACTACTTGAAAACCTTGCTTTCTTAGAAAATTTGTCACGGTTGACTTACCAGAGGCAATTCCCCCAGTGATTCCAATGATTTTTCCCATCAATTCCTCCTTTGGCACTGAGAACAAAAATGGGTGCCTCGTCCGCCTAATTGGATTTTCTCAATGATGGTGCCACAGCGTACACATTCTTGACCAGCCTTGTCATAGACTTGATGAAAATCCTGCATGGTTCCATCTTCCCCAAAGGCATTGGTATAAGTCCGAATGGTGGAACCGCCTTTTTCAACAGCCTGTCCCAAAACAGCAATGGTCTGGTCATGAATAGCTGTCGCTTCTGCTGCTGTCAAAGTCTGGGAAGGTCTAGCCGGATGAACCTGAGCTCGCCAGAGAACCTCATCCACATAGATATTGCCAAGGCCAGCTACCAAAGTCTGGTCTAGGAGATGGGTTTTGATAGGCTTTTTAGATTTAGTTAGGGCAGATTGAAAGACCTGCACATCAAAGTCTTGTTCGCTTGGTTCAGGTCCTAGTTTTTTAGAAAGAAAGTAGGCTTCCAAAAGGTCAGGCGCCAAGAGTTCCATAGTACCAAACTTGCGAACATCCTCATAAACAAGCGTGCCACCATCTTCAAACTGAAAGAAAACATGGGCATGCTTGCGTTCAGGTACTTGGTCTGGATAGTAAAAATACTTGCCCTCCATCCGCAAATGGGAAATCAAGACCTTGTCTGTCAGATAAAAAATCAAATATTTACCACGACGTCCCATTGACTCAACAACTTGGCCAGGCAGTTCCTTTCGAAACTCGTCCAAATCTGTCTTAATCATCTTGGGATAGCGAATTTCTATACTCGAAATCTTCTTTCCCAGAATCAATTTTTCTAAACCACGACGAACGGTTTCAACCTCAGGTAATTCAGGCATAAGTCCTCCTTCTGTAAAAACAAGAAGCAGGCATGAGCCCACCTCTACTTAGTATTCTTTTTCATTATAGCCAAAGTCAGCCAAATCTAGCTTTTTATCGCGCCAGTTTTTCTTGACCTTGACCCAGGTTTCTAGGAAGACCTTATCTCCTAGCATAAGTTCAATATCACGACGGGCCATGCTACCAATTTTCTTAAGCATAGCACCACCTTTACCTATGATAATCCCTTTCTGACTATCGCGCTCGACCATGATAGTTGCACGAATGTGAACCTTGTCTGTCTCTTCATCTCGTTTCATAGAGTCAACCACTACAGCAACTGAGTGAGGAATCTCTTCACGAGTTAGGTGCAAGACTTTCTCGCGAACCATTTCTGAAACCAAGAAACGCTCTGGATGGTCTGTAATTTGATCAGACGGGAAATATTGGAAACCTTCATCTAGATTTTCACTCAAAATATCCACTAGACGAGAGACGTTATTTCCCTGAAGAGCTGAGATTGGTACAATTTCCTTGAAGTTCATCTGATTACGGAAGTCATCAATCTGAGACAAAAGCTGGTCTGGGTGAACCTTGTCGATCTTGTTCACAACCAGAATAACAGGAACATTAGCAGCCTTGAGACGCTCGATAATCATATCATCGCCCTTACCACGCGCTTCATCAGCTGGCACCATGAATAGGACAGTATCCACTTCACGCAGAGTACTGTAGGCAGATTCCACCATGAAATCTCCAAGAGCCGTCTTAGGCTTGTGAATTCCTGGTGTATCGATAAAGACAATCTGCTCCTTATCGGTCGTATAAATTCCCATGATTTTATTGCGCGTTGTCTGCGCCTTGTCACTCATGATGGCAATCTTTTGCCCCATAACGTGATTTAAAAAAGTTGACTTCCCAACATTGGGACGTCCTAAAATGGCTACAAAGCCTGATTTAAAAGTCATAATTTCCTCTTACTGTTTAAAATAACAAATCCCAGATTCGTGGGAGAAAAATCAATGCGCCTGTTAAGGCTGCAAAAAGAGAGACCACTAATACCGCGCCAGCTGCCATATCCTTGGCATTTTTAGCAAGCATGGAAAAGTGATAGTGACTGGCCAAATCCACTACATTTTCAATAGCAGAATTGATAATTTCAAAAGCTACTACCAAGAAAATGCTCAATAGGAGAAAGAGCCATTCGATTCGTGACACCTGAAAAACAAAACCTGCAAGAATGACCACAAGAGCCGTCACTGCATGTTTTCGCATATTGCGTTCTTCCTTGATGGCAGTAAAAATTCCTGTGAGAGCAAATTCTAAACTGGATATCAGGTCACGATTTTTCCATTTTCGTTTATTGTCTTGTGAGTCCATAGGCTGTCAAAATTTCTTCTTGTAAACCGAACATCTCCGCTTCTTCTTCTGGAGTGTAGTGATCATAGCCATTGATATGTAAAAAGCCGTGTACTGCCAAGAAGCCCATCTCTCGCTCAAAGCTATGGCCATATTCCTCAGCCTGCTCATGAGCCTTATCAATAGAGATGAACAATTCCCCAATATAGGCATCAAACTCAGACATCATCTCTGCCAATTCTGGATTTTCAAGCAAATCCTCTTCGTCAAAGGCAATTTCCAACTCTGGCTTATATTCAAGGCTGATAACATCTGTCGGACGGTCTGTGTCACGGTACTCCAAATTGAGTTCATGACTACGTTCATTGGTCACAAAAGTGACTGCCATCTCCTTGTCTTCTTTTCCTAGTTTTTGGGCTGCAAATTCCAAAATTTCTTGGGTTTGTTGCAACATTTCTTTTGAAACTTGACCAGTTTCATCTACCATTTCAATATACATGTGCTTCTCGTTTCTCTTTACTTGGCTTTATTATACCATATTTCCATGATTTTATTCTACCTTTTTGATATAATACTATGGAATACAATCACAAGGAGAGAACGATGTCATTTGACGGATTTTTTTTACACCACATGGTTGAGGAATTGCGAAGAGAGTTAGTGAACGGTCGCATTCAGAAAATCAATCAGCCTTTTGAACAAGAGTTGATCTTGCAAATCCGCAGCAATCGCCAAAGCCATCGTCTGCTCCTTTCTGCCCATCCAGTTTTTGGACGCATTCAGCTGACCCAAACGACTTTTGAAAATCCAGCTCAACCTTCTACCTTTATCATGGTTTTGAGAAAATACTTACAGGGGGCCCTGATTGAGTCGATTGAGCAAGTGGAAAATGACCGTATTGTGGAAATGACAGTTTCCAATAAAAACGAGATTGGAGACCATATTCAGGCAACATTGATTATCGAAATCATGGGAAAACACAGTAATATTCTACTAGTCGATAAAAGTAGTCATAAAATCCTCGAAGTTATCAAACACGTCGGCTTTTCACAAAATAGCTACCGCACCTTGCTTCCTGGATCGACCTATATCGCTCCGCCAAGTACGGAATCTCTCAATCCTTTTACTATCAAGGACGAGAAACTCTTTGAAATCCTGCAAACACAGGAAACGACAGCTAAACATCTTCAAAGCCTCTTTCAAGGTCTGGGACGCGATACGGCAAATGAATTAGAAAACATTCTGATTAATGATAAACTTTCCACTTTCCGAAACTTTTTCAATCAAGAAACCAAGCCTTGCTTGACTGAGACTTCCTTCAGTCCAGTTCCTTTTGCAAATCAAGTGGGAGAGCCTTTTGCAAATCTTTCTGATTTGCTGGACACCTACTATAAGGATAAGGCTGAGCGAGACCGTGTCAAACAGCAAGCCAGTGAACTGATTCGTCGTGTTGAAAATGAACTTCAAAAAAATCGTCATAAGCTTAAAAAACAAGAAAAAGAGTTACTAGCGACAGACAACGCTGAAGAATTTCGTCAAAAAGGGGAATTGCTGACAACTTTTCTCCACCAAGTGCCTAACGACCAAGACCAGGTTATCCTAGACAACTACTATACTAATCAACCTATCACCATTGCGCTTGATAAGGCTCTGACACCCAACCAGAATGCCCAACGCTATTTTAAACGGTATCAGAAACTCAAAGAAGCTGTCAAATACTTGACTGATCTGATTGAGGAAACCAAGGCAACTATTCTCTATTTGGAAAGTGTAGAAACCGTCCTCAACCAAGCTGGACTGGAAGAAATCGCTGAAATCCGCGAAGAATTGATTCAAACTGGTTTTATCCGAAGAAGACAACGGGAGAAAATCCAGAAACGCAAAAAACCAGAACAATATCTAGCAAGCGATGGCAAAACCATCATCTATGTCGGCCGCAATAACTTGCAAAATGAGGAATTGACCTTTAAAATGGCCCGCAAGGAAGAACTTTGGTTCCATGCTAAGGACATTCCTGGAAGCCACGTCGTCATATCAGGCAATCTAGATCCATCTGATGAAGTCAAGACAGACGCAGCAGAGCTGGCCGCCTACTTCTCTCAAGGTCGCCTGTCAAATCTGGTCCAGGTAGATATGATTGAAGTCAAGAAACTCAACAAACCAACTGGTGGAAAACCCGGCTTTGTCACCTACACAGGACAAAAGACCCTCCGTGTCACACCAGATCCAGAAAAAATCGCATCCATGAAAAAATCCTGATTTTACTTGAAATCAGGATTTTTAACTTACTATTCACTCAAATCATATTCAATTATAGGACTAATCTTTACCACCTAGCTTCTCATTGATTTTCATCATCACACTAGCAATTTTTTCGCCCCAATAAGGGTCTGAGGCATATTCAACATTCATACCAGACGCCTTGTTTCCAAGGAAAGTTCTGCCCCTATCGATATAATTTTCCTTAATCCACTTTGTTGCACCTAAAATTCCCTTATCCACATCATCAAATGTCTTGGCAGAAAGGTAAGGTGTCGTATCATAGGCTGTAATTCCAAAGAAATTATTCTTATCTTTGGCAATCTTGCTACGTCCCCAGTCGCTTTCTAAGGCACTATGGGCAAGGAGGTAAAGGGCATTGATATGGTAATGTTCTTCGGCTTCCTTAAAGGTAGCTCCCTTATTTTCCAAGAGGCTATTATTAATATTTAGCAGACTAAATACCTTATCCAAATCCTCAGCACTATAGTTTGTAGCCTCTGTCAAGTCTTTGAAAAGGAAGGGATTTTCAAGGTTAAAACCATCAAAATGCAGCCCATCTGCCGAATAATATTTCTTGCCTACTTCCATATCAGAAAGATGAGCAGCTACTGGGATACTAGCATTCTGAGCCACATAGTGATAAAAACGGTGCCCATCACTCTCATAATAAGGGATAAAATCCTTGCTAGCATCTAGCGCTTGTAAATCTTCTGTTTTCATATAGCCTGACAAACCAGAAATAGTAATAGCCAGGCGCTTGCCATCACTTTTTCTATCCTTATCTAGCCAGACAACACTACCTTGTGATATATAGGAGAGCTTTTCACCATCTGCATTATAAACATTGGCTGTGACAGGCACTACTTGATAGTAAGCAGCATTTTCATTTGTAGCTTTTCCTCCAAGCCATTTACCATCACTTCCAAGCTGATAACCATCTACAGTCTCATTTTTCGCCATGTAGCCACCAGATTTGAAGTAGTACCAGGCTTGACTTTTAGCATCGTATAGCCATTCTTTCTCAGCCATTTTGCCATCAGATTTGAGATAAAACCATGACTCCTTATCCCAAATCCATTCATTTGCTGCCAGATAGCCACCGGATTTTAGATAATAATAGTGACCATTTTCGAAAATCCATTCTTTATCAGCATGATTTCCATTTTCCTTGATATAAAACCAAGATTGGTATTGTTTGTCAAAAAGCCAACCTTGCTGTACTTTAGCGCCACTAGCATTCACATAAGCCTGGTCAATCCACTGACTTGTTAGCAAATAACCACCAGATTTAAAATAATAGTCCTTCCCTTTAATTTGGAGCCATTCTTTCTCTGCGTGCTGGCCATCTGCTTTTATATAAAACCAAGCGTCGTATTGAGAATCATAGACCCAATCTTCTATTACCTTGGCACCTGTTGCACCAACATAGGAAGTTCCTACCCACGCATTTCTTTTCATCTTTCCATCTTGGTCAAGATAATAGAAGGCTCCCTTGTCTTCTACCCATTCTGACTTGGCCATATAGCCACCAGATTTGAGGTAAAAATAGTCGTCACCTTGCTTCAACCATTCATTTTCAGCATAGTTAGCATCTGCTTTTATATAAAACCAAGATTGATAATGAGCATCAAAAACCCACTCATTAGTTGCTTGACTGCCATCTGCTTTCAGGTACTGTTTTCCTTGCCAAGTACCATCGCTAGCCATTACACTCTCTGGTCTGACTAGGAAAAATAGCAGGGCTAAAAAAATAAATCTCAATTTCTTCATTAACTTTCTTCCTCTGTTCTTATCCATTTCATTATATCAAAATTATCTATAATCAACATTACAAACTAATAAAAAATCAAGAACAGATTGATTGCAGTTTACCTCAAAGACTCTTTTACTTCTTTGCGTAGATCTTCTAGACTACTAATGCCGTATTTATCCATGACTTTTGGTAAATTTTCGATGATATCAGGGCAGGCATAGGGATTGGTAAAGTTGGCTGTTCCAACTCCGATGGCAGATGCCCCAGCTAGATACATTTCTAGTGCAGATTCAGCCGAATCTACTCCTCCCATTCCAATGATAGGCAGGTCTGTTGTTTGGGCTACTTGGCGGATGAGTTTAAGGGCTACTGGAAAGACTGCTGGACCTGACATTCCACCTGTTCCATTAGCCAAGATTGGTTTGCGAGTTTTGAGGTCAAATCGCATACCGACTAGAGTATTGATCATGGTTAAGCCACTTGCTCCTGCATCCTCTGCTGCCTTTGCGACGGTAACGATATCTGTCACACTAGGGGTTAGTTTGACATAAACTGGCACATCAGAGGCTTCCACAGCTGCTTTTACCACATCATAAGCTAGATCTGGATCTTGACCAATCAAAAGTCCGTGATTACAGTGGTCAACATTGGGGCAAGAAATATTAAGTTCAATAGCCTTCACATTAGCTGCCTTGGAAATTCCACTAGAAACGGCTGCATACTCTTGTTTTGAAAAACCAGCTACATTGGCAATAATAGGAAGATTTGGATATTCTCTTTCCAGCCAAGGAAGTTTTTCAGCCAAAACAACCTCCAAACCAGGATTTTGCAGTCCGATTGCATTGAGCATACCAGCAGGTGTTTCTGCCACCCTGGGAGTTGGATTCCCAAAACGCGGTTCAAGGGTCGTCGCCTTGATCATAATAGATCCTAAAAGGTCTAAATCATAGTACTTGGCATACTCTTGGCCAAAACCAAAACAGCCTGATGCTGGAATAATCGGATTTTTCAAATCCAAGCCAGGTAGAGAAACTTGTAAACGATTTCTAGTCATGATTTTCTCCTTATAGTACAACTGTTCCTGTGCGGAAAACAGGGCCATCTTCACAGACGCGTTGGCTGACCGTCTCGCTTTCTGGCACTTTTAGGACGCAGGCATAGCAAGCCCCCATCCCACAAGCCATACGAGATTCCAGAGATAGATAGGCTCTTGGGTGGTCATAAAAGGTTTGATTGATATACTTCATCATTCCTGGAGCCCCACATGAGTAAACAGCATCAAATTGATTGTCTAAATCCTTGATAACAACGGAAACATTTCCCTTGATACCATAAGAACCATCATCTGTCGTTACAAAGACCTGCCCATATTGGGCCAATTCCGTCTCTAAAATAACAGCATCCTTATTAGCAAAACCGAGGACTGTCACTACTTTCACTCCACGTCCATGCAATTCCTTGGCCACCTCAAGCAAGGGAGGTACACCAATCCCCCCACCAACGAGGAGTACCTGATTCTGCTCATCAAGGTCAGACAAGTCAAAACCATTTCCCTGAGGCCCCATCACATCAAGAGTATCTCCCTGACTTAAGGTTGAGAAAATAGCGGTTCCAGCCCCCTCAATCCGATAAATAAGATGACACTGCTTATTAGCCTTATCAATAGACGAAATTGAAATAGGACGACGCAAAAGATGGGCATCATCAGGCACACGCAGATGAAGAAATTGGCCTGCTCGCATGGCTTCAACCATTTCCCCTTCTAGAACTAATTCAAAGATTGCTGGCACAATTTCCTCCTGTGCAACCACCTTCATGGTTTCCAAACGAATGGCACCCAAACGTTTCTTACATGTGGGATTCATGACTTTTCCTCCTTAAATTTTAAGGGGACCAGACAAAGAAAAGACCTTGCTAGTGCAAGGCCCTCAGTTAAAATCGTACAAGACAAGAGAGCACACTCAAAAAGTCTCCTCTAAAAAATTGTACTATTCTTTTATCTGACACCTTGTGAGTCTCTCTGGACTCCCCTTAAAGGTTAAATTTTTATTAGTATACTCTTTCAGCTAAAAAAAGTCAAGTAGAAAACGAACATTCTACTTGACCTCACGAGATTATTTTTCACGAATGACTTCGACCTTGTAGCCATCAGGGTCTTTGACAAAGTAATAGTTAGGTGCAGTTCCTGGTAGACCATTTGGCTCAGTCACTTCATAGCCTTTGGCACTATGCTCTTGATGAAGTGCCTCAAGATCAGGTGTACTGAGGGCGATATGGGCAAACCCATCTCCAACCACATAAGGACCATGATCGTAGTTATAAGTCAACTCCAACTCATAGTCGTCACCCTCAAGACCTAGATAGACAATCGTGAAGGCATGGTCTGGAAAATCTCTGCGACGCAATTCTTTAAATCCAAAAGCATCTTGATAGAATGCAATTGATTTTTCAAGATTTTCTACTCGCAAGCAAGTATGTAGCATTTTTGAAGCCATATTTTTCTCCTTAATTTTTAAAAAGACTGGGACAATCCTGTTCCAGTCTTATCAGTTATTATTTACCAAGTTTTGCTTTAGCTGCATCTGCAAGAGCTGTGAAAGCTGCTGCATCGTTAACAGCCAAGTCAGCAAGCATTTTACGGTTAACTTCGATCTCAGCCAATTTCAATCCATGCATCAATTGTGAGTATGAAAGTCCGTTCATACGAGCTGCCGCGTTGATACGAGTGATCCACAATTTGCGGAAGTCACGTTTTTTCTGACGACGGTCACGGTATGCATAGTAGTAAGAGTTCATTACTTGTTCTTTTGCAGTACGGAACAAGATGTGTTTAGCTCCATAGTAACCTTTTGCTAATTTAAGAATACGTTTACGACGTTTGCGTGATACAACGCCACCTTTAACACGTGCCATGTTTTATTTCCTCCAAATATTTCCTAGAATTGTTTACTTACAGTCAAGCTATTATTTCAAGCGAGTAAGCATTGCTTTGATACGTTTGTAATCTCCTGAATGCACCATAGATGCTTTACGAAGATGACGACGTTGTTTCTTAGTTTTTCCGTGGAAACGGTGAGAAGTGTAAGCACGGAAACGCTTAAGTCCACCAGAACCTGTACGTTTGAAACGTTTAGCTGATGCGCGGTGTGTTTTTTGTTTTGGCATGATTTTTTCTCCTTTATTTAACTTTCTGACAATTATTTTTTGTCAGTCGCTGGCGCCAATTGCATGAACATTTGACGTCCATCCATTTTAGCACGTTGTTCGATGATGGCAATATCTTGAGTTGCTTCAGCAAACTCGGCTAAAACTTTTGCACCAATCTCTTTATGGGTAATCATACGACCCTTAAAGCGAATAGATACCTTAACTTTATTTCCTTTTTCAAGGAATTTGCGTGCATTGCGAAGTTTTGTATCAAAGTCACCCTTGTCAATAGTTGGACTTAGACGAACTTCTTTCACAGTAACAACACTTTGTTTTTTACGTTGTTCTTTTTGCTTCTTCTGGTACTCAAATTTGAACTTACCGTAGTCCATAATTTTTGCAACAGGCGGTTTGGCTTGGGGTTGAATCAATACTAGGTCAACATTAGCGTTATCAGCTAAAGCTTGCGCTTCACTGAGTGGCTTGATGCCTAGCTGTTCTCCTTCAAGACCAATCAAGCGAACTTCACGTACACGAATCTCATCATTGATGAATAAGTCTTGCTTTGCTATGGTTTTCACCTCTTTTGTTTTATTAGAGAAAAACAATAGCGGACTCGTAAATATACAAGCCCGCACGTTATGATAGCGTTTCTTAGAAACTTTTCATCCGTAGGGCCAGGCAACTTAATGTCACAAGGCGAGAAGCTCTCACTTCTGCTTTTCTCAACTTTTATATGATACCAAGTTTTCTAGCCCTTGTCAAGATAAAAAGTTATTTTTTTGAAAAGTTTCTGTTTATATTTTGACTTGGTTTTCGAATCAAAAAGAGAGAATCAAATTGATTCCCTCCCTATATTAGTTTTTCCTTATCTTCATCTTCCGTATAGGAAAGCTAAAGTCTATTAAAAACTTCTTTTTTACGTGAACTTCCCCATCTTTCGATAAATAGAATTCCCAATAACAAAAGGATAATCAGGCAAGGAAGTAAGACTAGCCCCATACCCCAATTTAGATTGACATTATCAATTTGCTTAGGTAATCTTCCAGACAAAATCTCCACTGAACGTAAGTAAGTAAAAGGAATCAGATGTGCAATCCTTTGAAGAGGCTGAATTGTTTGGATGCCAAACAATAAGCCAACAATCCCAATGAGTGAAAGAAAGAGTACAGGCATTTTTTGCTTGAAAAAGTAAGTAATCAAATACACAACTTCCACAATAACGATAAAGGCTAAGAAAACTAATAGCAAACTAGGAAATAACACATCTTGTATCTTTCCAATAGTTACCTCTTGATTCGTTAAGCTATAAATCGGGTAGGGATAATCTAGCTGTCCAAAACCACTTATCAGACTTCCCACTAGGAAAGAAAAACCACAGATTCCAATAAACAGCACAGTTACATAGCTCACCCCAACTCCAAGAGAAGATATTGCAAATGTAACTTTTGAAAAAGGATATAACTGAGCTGTATCCAGATGATTTTGATATCTTTCTGCAAATAGTTGCGTTAGCATAAAAATAATAGCAACCACAAACAAGCTTGGGATGATAGCCTCTAAAATCCAGACAATCTGATCAATCCCGTGGGTAGGAAACTCCAAAGTATGTGCTTTTATGTTCAAAGGATACAGGGCTTGGTAAATCTTCCGTTCACGGTCAACCCCCATTTTTAATTCAGAGCTAGAAGTCGGGTCATTTGATACAAATTCATAATTCTTCTCTTCATCTTGCCACTGCAAATAGTAGGCTTCTTTCCAGCGCCCTTCTTTTAATAAAGTCAGAATTTCTGTCTTTCGCGTCAAAAGATTTTTTTGCAAGTCTAAATCACTTTTAGCAATCTGGTATTCCTCCGAGCTGGTGTCAGACATTTGGGAGAGCTTCTCTTCATTTTCATTGATAGCTCTCTCGTTGGCTGCAATACGAGTTTCCAACCTGCTCTCCAAGCTGAATGAGTTTGCAGTCCGACTATTGAAATAAAAGGTAACACCGAGTACAGATGCAAATAAAAGTAAGATAATCCAGTTTAAACGACTTTTGAAAACTTTCTTTAACAAAAATAGGCTAACATCTTTCATAAACTAAACCTCTTCTATCTGCCCCTGATGAATGGTTACCATGCTATCGCAAATCTCCACTAACTCCTCTTTGTAGTGGGAACTCAAAAGAACCAGCTGTTCTTGCCTATTGATTTGTGCCAATCTATCAAAAAACTTCTGTCGATAATACTCGTCTAAACCATTGGTAATCTCATCCATAAGCCAGCATTTGGCCTGACTGAGGAAATACATAGCAATCACCAAGCGTTGCTTCATGCCTAAGGAATACTTGCGAATGGGAAGGCTGATATAGTCAGACATTTCCCAGTAATCAATTTCATCCCCCAAGTTCAGCCCTGACTTCCAGATGTTCTTGATCAGACGAAGGTAGTCCATCCCACTTAAGTTTCCATCCAGCCATTCAACACTCTCATAATAAAATAAAGAAGGAGGGGCTGCTATATTTCCGCCACTTATAGGAATTAAATTGCTAATGGCGCGGAACAGTGTCGTCTTTCCTGAACCATTGATAGCAAGAATACCATAAATCCTGCCCTTTTCAAATGTGAAATCAACATCTTGTAAGATGACTTGTCGCGTTTTTAAGGTCACATGAGTAAGCTGCAACATATCTAGCCCTCCTTTTTGGATTAATAGCCTCCGCTGTAGTAGTTTAGTACCTCATAACGATCGTAATTCCAGCCAGAACCAATTTTATATTCAGAATAGCTATCATAACGATACCATAACAGGGGATTAATATAGTTATATCTCTAGCAATTCATACTAGACTTATAGTAGGTATTCCAATCATACCGATAAGTTTTAAGAACGCTCACAGCAGATATACTGGACTGAAAAAGACCAATAATCATAAACTAACTAATTAAACGATTTTTACTAATTTTTAATGGTTTTATATCATTAATATTGAAGACGCTTTCATTATATCGTTTTTATCATTATTATGCAACAGATTTTTAGTTTATTTTACTAATATATAGTATTTGTCCTTCCTATCGAACACTTTCGATTTTCCAATTTTTCCAACCTTTAAAGCGTATAGCTCCTTGCTGGTCAGTTCGGTAAACTTTGCTATTGATAGTTTCCAGTCGTGTCAAGGTTTCCTGATGGGGGAGTTTCGTTCGATTGTTCTTTCCAACTGAGATGAGAGTAAGCTCTGGTTTGAGTTTTTCTAGAAAGGCTGAACTTGATGATTTTTTAGAGCCATGTTGGCTAGCTTTCAAAACATCCACTTCTAGGTCAGTATATTGCCTCAGCAAGTCCTTCTCTCCTTTCTCCTCCAAATTTCCTGTGAAGAGAAAGTGCTTATCCAAGAGTTTCCCATACAAAATCAGGGAATCTTCATGACCTCCGTCTCCAATTTTCCTTGGAGATAGGACTTCTAACTGACTTCCGAAAATTGGCAAGTTCTCTCCTGCTGTCACACTGCGCACCTTGGTTTGAGTTGCCTGTAGTTCTGCCACAAATTCCTTCTGTTTCAGACTTCCTTTTGATACTAAAATCTCCCCTACATGGAAAGCCTTAATCACCTCTAACAAATCTCCAACATGTTCCTTGTCCGTATTTGTCAAAATTAGCTGGTCAATCTTGGCTACTCCGCGACTTTTGAGATAGGGGATCAAGGTTCTCTGCGCATTGCTGGTTGTCGCCTTTTCTTGCCATTTTTCAATTTTCTTATCAGATTCTGCCTTGCCACCTACATCTATGAGAATGGTTTTACCAGTTACATCCCGTAGGAAAATACTTTCGCCTTGCCCCACATCCAGCATGGTAATTTCATTTTCCAGTGGATGCTTGGTCATGAAAAAGAGACCTGTAATCAATAAGCTCAATACCGTTAACATTTCAATGTTTTTCCTCAAATCATAGACCAAAGCCAAGGAAATTAACAACAAGATTAAAAGCCACGCATTAGGTTGTCCAAAGACAAGCGGTCTACTTGCCACCTGTGATACCAAGCGAATCATCCCCTCCAACCATTCAAAAATAAAATTCAGCTGAATGACTGGATAGAGAAAGGAAAGGGCAAATAAGATGGACAAGAGCGGTAAGAAGACCAAGTCAAAAAGAAAGGAAAAGACAAAGGTCAAAAGGATGGACCAAGGCTGAAATTCCGCAAAATAGAAGGATAGAATGGGTAATATTCCCAAAGAAATAACCAGACTTTCTCTGGCAATAGCCTTGAGTCCCTCCCCTTCTTTGCTGGTCATGGTCAAGATAAAAGCATAAGCACATGACAAGACTCCTCCTGCTGTCAAGAAAAAGTTGGGCATGATAATAAAGAGTACAAGCACAGTCAAGGAAAAATTATCCAAGCCCTTAACACCATGTTGAGCCAGTAACTTTTGCAAAAGACTGCGAATGACCGAGGCTGAAAATCCAGTCAGGCCTGCATAGATAAGGGAAAAGGGATAAGTCAGCCATTTCAACTTTTCTTGGGTCAAGCCCAATCGCAAGAGAAGTTTCTTAAATCCATCCATGAAAAAACCTACCTGCATGCCAGATAGGGCAAAGAGGTGGATAATTCCTAGACTGGAATAAAGCTCATTCATCTCCTCGAAGTCCGTATCCAAATGTCCTAGCAAGAGCCCTGTCATGTAATTGCGCATAGGATCTGGAAAGTGCGTCTTGATCCAAACCACAGCCTTTCGACGTAAACTCGACAGATTTTCACCTACATCCCAACTGCTAATCTTTTGAAGTGACTGGATACTCTTGATAGTCAGTATCTGGTAGATTCCTTGAGTTTTCAGATAGGCTTGGTAGTCAAAGCCACCAAAATTTCTCTGCCCTTCTGGCTCCGAAAGTTTTCCTTCTAGTTCCAAGTCATGAAGATCTGTTAAAGCTTGAAATTGTTCTTTCTCCTCCTCGGACTGTAGTTTATAATAGACTTGAAAAATACGTCCATCAAACTTGCCACGAAAGGATAGACTATCACCATTGATCTTAACAGTGTCAGGCAAAATCCGTACCCTTTCAACAGAATCCTCTAGGTTTTGACTCGCTTGACTATGTTGCCAATTTTGAAACAGAAACCAGAAGGCAAAGATTCCGCAAAGCACTAGAACTTTGCCTGCTGATTTCCAAGGAAATTGGATAAAGAGACAAACTAGCAGAAAAACAAAACCTAGCAGTGCGAGATAAGATGATGAGAAAATGGCGTAGTAAATCCAGAGCAATAGAAAACTCAGATAGATTAGGGGAAGGGGGAAATTCTTAATCCACTGTAACATAGTCTTTTAACTTTTCTATCGTTTTAGCACCAATGCCAGAGACCTTCTTAAGTTCATCAACCGACTTGAATTTTCCATTTGATTCACGATGGTCAATAATATCCTGGGCTCGTTTGCCACCTAATCCCTTGACCTGTTTAAGCTCTTCCAGACTAGCCTTGTTGATATTGACCTTCTTGTCCTTGCTTGTTGAAGAAGCCGTCCCAGGACCTACCTGCTGACTAGCTACTTCTTCTCCCTTAGTTGGAACGTAAACCAGATCCTCGTCACTAACTTTCTGAGCTAGATTGAGCGACTTGCTATCGGCTTGCTCTGTCAAGCCACCTGCCTTCTGAACAGCGTCATTGACTCGACTACCTACAGGTAAATCATAAATTCCAGGTGCTTTAACAGCGCCTTTTACATCTACTGTGATCATATCTTGTTCAACCGGTTCTTCCTTCACTTCCTTTTCGGTCGATGAATCCTTGGAAACTGCTGCAACTTCTACCTGCAAATTCGTTTCCTTGGCAGGTGTTTGTGGAGCTGGTTTTAGTAGGAAAAATCCACCAATAAGCAAGCCCAGACCCGTACAGATGACAATGATTTTATATTCTTTAATTTTCTCGATAATTGCTTCCATATTTTCTCCTCTCTTAGATTATTCGTAAGAGGAAGAAAAAAACAGTCGAAAAATTTCTTTTCAACTGCTTATTTATTTGCAAAATAGTCTTCCTTGGTCAAGACATAATGAACTCTTGTAACGATTCTTCCATTTTCATGCTGGTCCATACAAGCATATGGTTCTGCATGGGAAAAGCGCATGCCTGATTTCTCCATGACCTTTCCAGACGCGGGATTATCCTTATCGTGAAGGGCGGTCAACTTGTTCATTCCAATCTTCTCAAAAGCCAGCTCAATCACAGCACGATTGGCTTCTGTCGTCAAACCTTGATTCCAATATTTTTTATTGATAATGTAACCAATAGCTGCCTTCTTAAGAACAGGATCAATCTTGTGTAAGTCAATAGTTCCGATAAACTTGCCGTTATCTTTTAATTCGATTCCCCAACGTCCCAAGGGATTAGCCAAGTAGAACTGAGCAATGTTATTCTTGGTTTCTTCCAAACTTTGATTTGTTTGAAAAGTGTAGCGCGTATTTTCTCTGTCTGAGGCATACTCAAACATAGCTTCCGCATCATCCAAGGTTACAGGTCTAAGCAATAAATGCTCTGTTTCTATAGACGGATACTGGGCAAGTTTTACAAAAATTGATTCCATACGTTTCCTCCGCTTGAAAAGTTTCTAACTAATATAAGGATATTGAATGAAACATTGTATGAGATAACTTTAAATACAAAAGAACTACCCTTCAGACAGAGGTTGAGACTCTAATTCTTCACTCTCTGCCTTTTTCACTGGAGTTGGTTCATAAGCTCGGATAATCTGAGCGACAACTGGATGACGAACCACATCCTTGGCTGAAAAATGAACAAAGTCAATTTGGTGAATGTTCTTGAGTTTTTCTTGAGCATCAATCAAACCGGATTTGACATTCCGTGGCAAGTCAATCTGACTGGTATCTCCATTGACAATCATCTTAGAATTAAAACCTAAACGAGTCAGGAACATCTTCATCTGCATGATGGTCGTATTTTGCGCCTCATCTAGAATGACAAAGGCATCATCCAAGGTCCGACCACGCATATAGGCAAGGGGGGCGATTTCGATAATTTCACGCTCCATGAGACGAGTCGTTTGGTCTTTTCCCAGAATCTGATACAAGGCATCGTAAACAGGTCGAAGGTAAGGATCTACCTTCTCCTTAAGATCACCCGGAAGAAAACCTAGACTTTCACCTGCTTCCACTGCTGGACGAGTCAGGATAATCCGTTTGACCTGCCCACGTTTAAGAGCTGTCACTGCCAAGGTCACTGCAAGAAAAGTTTTCCCTGTCCCTGCAGGCCCAATTCCAAAGGTCACATCATGCTGTTTGACACTATCCACATAAAGTTTTTGACCTAAGGTTTTGACACGTATCGGTTTCCCAGTATTGTCTTTGATGATTTCTTCTTCGTAAAGGGCGACAAACTTGTCGATTTCATCGTTTTTGACCATGCTAATCGCAGTTACCACATCTGGCGTGCCAACGGTCATCCCACGATTCACCAAGACCATGAGAGCTTGAATAACCTGACGGGCTTCCTCACAGGCAGACTCTTCTCCCAAAACCTGCACAATCTCCGTACGAGCATGAATCACCACATCAAGCTCTTCTTCCATCAAACGAAGATGGCGCTCATTGGAACCAAAAAGATGAAACAGGTCATCTGGATGACTCAGTTGAATGTCAATTGAATGTTCCTTCAAATAAAGAACCTCTCTAATCCTCTAATTTCTTTTTATTATAACAAAGGGATTGAGAAATTACTAGCCCAAACCCAATGAATAAATGCTAGTGTTCTAAGTATTCTTGCCAGATAGAATCAAAATCTCCTAGGTTAAAAGAGAAACTGGCATGCTCCTCCAAAAAACGACTGACCTCATCAAAATCATCCGTGTGTTTTGGAAAGGCTGACTCTTCAAAAGCTAGGTCCGCTAAGATAGCTTTAGGACTGTTACTTTTAGGATTACGCTCAGTCATGAGCCAAGTGTAAAATGATTTTCTCATATGCCACCCTAAATCAACTCTGTCCCAAACTGGTCTTGCTTGATTTTACCAGCCTTCATCAAGCCGCCAAGTGCTTTCTTGAACTGACCTTTAGAAATGCCAAAGGTTGCCTTGATGTCGTCTGGAGATGACTTATCATTTAAGGTCATGAAACCACCATTGCTTTCCAAGTAGGTCAAAATCATCTGAGCATCGTTTTCCAACATTTCAAAGGAACGTGGTTTGAGAGAGAGATTCAAAGTACGGTCCACTTCACGGAAACCAATGACACGCGCATCTAGGACTTGCCCCAAACGTGGTTCTGCATAACGCTCACTTGGGTGAATAAAACCAAGCATATTATTTTCTGGTAGGTAAACAAAAGTTCCTGACAGCTTGAGGCGGTATACAATGGCTGGCCAGTTTTGATTCTGCATGTTGTTGTAAGCAGGACGAGCCAGACGTTGGAAGTCTTCTTGATAAGCCAAGAGGCCCCATATACGGTCTTTCTTGTCCACGTCTAGACGGATGTAGAGTTGGTCGCCCTTCTTAGGCCAGAGTTCCTTGAGCTCAGGGAGAATATCAAGTGACACTACAATTTCCTTATCAGGTAGGCCTGTATCCACAAAGACACCCAAATCCTTACGAACCTCTGTGACACGGCCCCAACCAAATTGGTCCTGAGTGGCAGTGACTTCTAGAGTTGTCAAGCGGAGTTTTTGCTTCATATCTGTATAAGCAAAACCTTTGACCGTATCCCCTACTGTATGCTGACCTTCTTCCTTGGCAAGCGCATAGGTTTGGCCATCCTTTTGCACAAAGTAAAAACGGTCATTTTCATCGATGATGAGTCCAACGATAAAACTTGCAAGATTTGTATTCATATTTCCTTCTTTCGAATAAAACTCAGCCAGCAATGCCAACTGAGTTTTTCTGTTTATTTTTAGACTTCCAAGAGTTCTTTTTCTTTGTTGGCAGTCATGTCGTCGATGTGTTTAACAGCATCGTCTGTTACTTTTTGAATGTCTTTTTCAAGAGTCTTCAATTCGTCTTCAGTGATTTCTTTTGCTTTTTCTTGTTTCTTAGCTTCGTCCATAGCATCGCGACGGATATTGCGGACAGCCACCTTAGCATTTTCACCGACCTTCTTCACTTCTTTAGCAAGGTCACGACGAGTTTCTTCTGTAAGAGCAGGGATAACCAAACGGATTACAGAACCGTCGTTAGCTGGTGTGATACCAAGATCAGAAGCGTTCAAGGCACGTTCGATGTCTTTCAATGAAGACTTGTCAAATGGTGTTACCAACAAGACACGCGCTTCTGGAATCGTAATTGAAGCGATTTGGTTAAGAGGAGTTTCTACTCCATAGTATTCTACATGTACACGGTCAAGCAAGCTTGCATTGGCACGGCCAGCACGGATACCACCAAATTCACGAGCAAGTGATTGGTGAGACTGGGTCATTCTCTCTTTAGCTTTTTCAATAATTGCGTTAGCCATAATCTTTCTTATTCCTTTTCTTAGATATTATTTGAAACTGTTGTTCCGATATTTTCACCAAATACGACACGTTTGATGTTGCCTGGTTGGTTCATGTTGAAGACAACCAAGTCAATATCGTTGTCCATTGAGAGGGTTGAAGCTGTTGAGTCCATGATACGAAGACCTTTATTGATAACGTCTCTGTGGGTCAATTCTTCAAATTTAACAGCTGTCTTGTCCTTCTTAGGATCGGCATTGTAAACACCATCTACGCCATTTTTAGCCATAAGGATAGCATCCGCTTCGATTTCAGCCGCACGAAGGGCCGCTGTTGTATCTGTTGAGAAGTAAGGTGAACCAATTCCGGCACCAAAGATAACGATACGGCCTTTTTCAAGGTGACGAAGGGCACGTCCACGGACGTAAGGCTCTGCCACTTGTTGCATAGCAATGGCAGTTTGCACACGCGTATCGACACCAACTTGTTGCAATGAATCTGCCATCACAAGAGCATTCATAACAGTCCCAAGCATTCCTGTGTAATCTGCCTGAACGCGGTCCATTCCTGCTTCTGCAGCAGGCTCTCCACGCCAGAGATTTCCTCCACCGATAACAAGGGCAATTTCGATACCTAAGCTATGAACTTCTTGAATCTCTTTTGCGATTGTTTGAACTGTTTGGATATCAATCCCTACGCCACGTTCACCGGCAAGGGCTTCACCTGATAACTTGATTAAAATACGTTTATACTTGGGATTCGCCATTTTCACTCTCCTTTTTTTATCCTACCTATTTTATCACAATTTCTAAGATTTTTATAGTATCATGAGCAATTCTTTGAAAAAAATTAGACTGTTAAAAATTCCTCTAAGTCGCTAAGAGCACGCTCTGCAATTTTTTCATAACGAGCCTTCTTATCACGGATACGTTCACCTTCCAACTCCTTGATAATCCCAAAGTTAACATTCATTGGTTGGAAATGCTTGCTGTCGGCATGGGTGATGTAATGAGCTAAGCTTCCAATCGCTGTTGTTTCTGGGAAAATAGCCTCGCTTTCTCCCTTGAAGAGACGAGCCGCGTTAATTCCCGCAACCAAGCCTGACGCTGCGGACTCAACATAGCCTTCCACACCCGTCATCTGACCAGCAAAGAAGAGATTTGGTTGTTTCTTAGAACGGTAAGTCTGCTCAAGAAGATTTGGTGAATCCATGTAAGAATTGCGGTGCATAACACCATAACGAACAAACTCAGCATTTTCAAGACCTGGAATCATTTGGAAGACACGCTTTTGTTCTCCCCATTTGAGGTGGGTCTGGAAACCAACAATATTGTAAAGGCTACCAGCCGCATTGTCCTGACGAAGCTGGACAACCGCATAAGGGGTTTTGAATTCTCCATCACGAGGTCCTGTGTAGTCTTCTGGATACTCAAGACCGACTGGTTTCATAGGACCATAAAGCATGGTTTTAATACCACGTTTAGCCATGACTTCGATAGGCATACAGCCTTCAAAGTACTTTTCTTTTTCAAAAGAATTGAGCGGAGCTTCTTCCGCATTGACCAAGGCTTCATGGAAATCCATAAATTCTTGCTTGGTCATGGGAGCGTTGAGATAAGCAGCTTCTCCCTTATCATAACGAGATTTGAGATAGACCTTGCTCATATCGATAGTGTTGACATCGATAATAGGCGCTGCCGCATCGTAGAAATAGAAACCATCGCCATCATTAAGGGCATGAATCTTCTCAGCCAAGGAATCGCTGGTCAAAGGACCAGTCGCCACAACTGTAATAACATCTGTCGGCAATTCTGTAATTTCATCACGAACCACTTCAATCAAGGGGTGGTTGGCTACTTTTTCGGTCACCATCTGTGAGAAACCATCTCGGTCCACCGCAAGCGCACCACCTGCAGGAACACGTGTAGCCTCAGCAGATTCCAAAATAACAGAACCCAAGCGACGCATTTCTTCCTTGAGAAGACCAACTGCATTTGTCAGAGCATCTCCACGAAGAGAATTAGAACAAACTAACTCTGCAAAATTGTCTGTTTTGTGTTGAGGTGTTGACTTAACACCACGCATTTCATAAAGTTTAACTGGAATACCACGTTCTGCAATTTGGTAGGCTGCTTCAGAACCTGCCAAACCAGCACCGATAACATTGATATAAGATTGAGACACGACACTAATACCTCTTTGGGTGGAACCTAAGTTCATATCAAAACAAGGCATTGGCTTGTTTAACACCCACAAATCTTTCTATTTTTTTCTTCTACTAGTATAACAAAAAAAGGGAAGAAGGCAAACTTCCCTGTTTAGTCATTTTCTTCCCAGTCATGGTAGGCAGCGTAAAGCTGGCTTTTATTCCACTGGTAAATCTTAGCGACTTCCTTAATAGCTTGATTTTTCTTCACACCTTGCTGGATGCGGGTTTGAATTTCTACGAACAAGTCTTCCTCGTCCTTTTCCTCCACACCCTGACTGGCACCCTCAACAATGAGAAGGCATTCGCCCTTGAGTGGTGTTTCAGCAATACTTTCTAGCAATTCAGAGATCTTTCCTCGTTGGTATTCTTCATAAATTTTGGTCAATTCTCTGACCAAGACGATCGAGCGGTCACCGTAGACTTCTAACATATTTTCCAATGTATCTGCCACACGATGAGGTGATTCATAGAAAATTTGTGTTTCAGGATAGTCTTTTTTCGAATCAAAAAATTGCTTTTGCTGGCCTGATTTTCTCGGTAAGAAACCGTAAAAGATATGTGGTTGCGGTGCTAAACCACTGGCAATCAAGGCAGAAATCCCTGCAGAGGCACCTGGAACAGTGACAACCGCAATTTCTTCCTCAATAGCTGCCTTAACCAAATCATGACCAGGGTCCGAGATACTAGGCAGACCCGCATCGGATACCTGAGCAATATTTTGTCCTGCTTTCAGGAAACCAATCAAATCCGGAATTTTTTCTTTGGCGTTGTGCTCATGAAAACTAATCTGCTTGGTCGAAATGTCAAAATGCTTAAGTAAAAGACCTGTATTGCGCGTGTCCTCAGCAGCAATCCAATCCACTTCTTTTAAGGTCTGGATAGCACGAAAGGTCATATCATCTAAATTACCAATCGGCGTTGCCACTAGATACAGCTTGCCATAGGGAGACTGCCCCTTAAAACTTTTTTGAATCTGCATGTTTACTCCCTGTATAACAACTCGTCACAGAACATACATTCCTCGTCCTGCTCTCGACGTTGCCCATAAAAATCATTACATACGTGAAATCCGTCTTTATAAATCCGACGGACACTTTCGCGAACATGCTTAGCCTTGACAGGAGCATCTGCTTCCACCTCACCCAAGCGTTCGCGCAACTTACTATTTTCCAAACGAAGAGCTGTATTTTCCTCTACCAGGCTCTTGAGATTTTTCTTGATGGCTTCCACATCGGCCAAGGTTACCAATAACTGTTGGGAAAAATCATCCAGCGCGTCAAATAATTCTTTTTTGTCCATAAACCAGCCCTTTCCTTTCTTTATCGTTCATTTTTGAGTTTACATTTCTTTCAAAACCAGATATTCCATGGCATTTTGAAAGCTGACATTAGCTTGCCACATTTTTCTAGCTTCTAACAAATCTTGTAGAATCACCCGAATTCTTGCTTGCAGAAGGTCCTGCCCACAGAGGACTTCAAGGATTCGCAAGACCTGATCCTGTTTTTCCTTGTCATCCGCCAAGTTGGCTAATTTAGCAACCTGCAGATAACTTTCTTTTTTCTTAGCTAATAGCCAGGTCAGCAGGCGTTCACTTTCATCGACCAAAGTCCAAAAACTTGCCTGATTGGCCAACTTTTCTGCTTCAGCTCGCGATTGACTAAACTGGGCTAAAAGTGTCGCTTTTTTCTTAACCAGCCCCATTTGTTCTAAGAGTAAGATGAGTTTTTCTTCTTGCTTTTTAAAGTGAAAAATCTGGGTACGACTACGGATGGTCGGTAACATCTTCTCCTCATCGCTGGTCAAGAAGAAAATATAAACCTCACTCTGGGGTTCTTCGATGACCTTGAGCAGAGAATTAGCTGCGTTGGGATGCATTTTCTCAGCTTGCTCGATAATAAAGACCTGTTGCTGACTTTCAATCCCTGCTTGAGAAAATTGTCCCACCAATTCCCGAATGCGTTCTGTCTTGATGACCTGATTGACTGGCTTAATCAAGGTGACATCAGGAAACTCTTCCTGTTCAATCAGCTTGCAATTTCGGCATTTCTCACATGGTAAAACGCCTACTTTATCCGTACAAAAGAGGCTCTTAGCCAAAAACTGCGCCATTTCCAAGCTTCCAAAGAAACCTGAAAAGAGATAGGCGTGATTGAGCTGGTCTTGTTCTAGGATACGGACAAAGCGGTCAAACTGGTCTGGTTGCCATGCCTTTAATTCTTCTTGTTTCATTTAGCCAAGCCCATTCTATCAAACAAGATATCCTTGGTAGTTTCCACAACTTGCTCCAAAGGAAGACTCGCATCAATCTTGATAATGCGATTTCCTTCTTTTTCCAGAAGAGAAAGATATCCTTGACGAACTTTTTTATGCAAGTCCAAACCTTCCAAGTCCAAACGATTGACCTCGCGGTCACTATTAGCAGCAATGCGAGCCAGCCCCTCTTCCACTTCGACGTCAAAATAAAGAGTCAAATCAGGTTTGAGGCCATCTGTCGCAAACTGATTGAGCCAGTCAATGGCATCTATATCCAAGCCACGGCCAAATCCCTGATAAGCAATGGAACTATCGATGAAGCGGTCCATAATGACCAACTTGCCAGCTTCAAGGGCTGGAAGAACTTTTTCCACCAAGTGCTGTCTGCGACTGGCAATATAGAGAAGGAGTTCTGTCTTAGCATCCATCTGAGTATGACTTGGATCTAAAATCACTTCCCGAATCTTCTCCCCAATCAAGACTCCGCCTGGCTCACGGGTCGTCAGCACCTCTACTCCTTTTTCCTCTAAAATTGGGAGCAAAGCCTCTAAAACACTGGTCTTTCCTGCTCCCTCTGGTCCCTCAAGAGAGACTAAAAATCCTTTTGACATGTCTAACTCATTTCTTTTTTACTACTTCTATTCTATCAAAAAAATAGGGGTTTGTGACAATCTTTTTGTCTTCTCATTTCATACTCAATGAAAATCAAAGAGCAAACTAGGAAGCTAGCCGCAGGCTGTACTTGAGTACGGCAAGGTGAAGCTGACGCAGTTTGAAGAGATTTTCGAAGAGTATCAACCACCATAAAAGAGGCAGACAAATCCACCTCTTATTTACCTAATTCTTGTGTTCGGTTGTAGGATTGATGAACTGCTTCCATGACTGTGCCTCGAAAAGCATGCGCTTCTAAGCTCGCTACACCAGCAATAGTCGAACCGCCTGGGCTACAAACTTGGTCTTTCAAGACCCCAGGATGCTCTTGGGTTTCTAGGACCAATTGTCCAGCTCCTACCACAGTTTGAGCTGCCATTTTCAAGGCCGTTTCTCGTGGCAATCCAGTCTGAACACCTGCATCTGCCAAGGCCTCGATAAAGAGATAGACAAAGGCCGGTCCACAACCTGCAAGACCTGTCGCTGCGTCGATTAAGCCTTCTCCTAGTTCAACCAAGAGACCTGCCTTGGCTAACAGCTGACAAAATAACTCACTGTCCTCATCTCTGCAATTAGAAGACAAGGCATAACTAATCACTCCTTGACCGATAGAAGCAGGGGTATTTGGCATCATACGAATAATTCGGTGTTGACTTGGGATAAGACTTGCTAGTTTTTGTAAAGTCAATCCAGCTGCCATGGAAATCAAAAGAAGACTCTCTCGTTTTTCAAGGATGGGCTGATATTGAGAAAGCAAGTCTGAGAACTGAGCAGGCTTAACTCCTAGAAAAATCACATCTGCATCTGCGAAGATTTCTTCATTATTGGAAGCCTGACCACCGAAGTTAGCGATGAAAGCATCCACCTTGGCTTGACTACGATTGGCAAGAAGAATCTGATCACCTGTCTTGACCTGCAAGACAGCCTTAGCCAGACTAGCACCCATATTCCCCAAACCGATAAATCCAATCTTCATCTCTTACTCCCTTATCTGTCCGTCACCAGTAACCACATACTTGTAGCTGGTCAACTCTTTCAAGCCCATTGGACCACGCGCGTGCAGTTTTTGAGTAGAAATCCCCATTTCACAGCCAAGGCCAAATTGACCACCATCTGTGAAACGAGTTGAGGCATTGACATAAACCGCTGCTGAGTCCACTTGATCTGTAAAGTAAGCTGCAGCCTCAGTATTTTCCGTTACAATGGCATCCGAATGATGGGTACTGTGGGCTTCAATATGCTCAACCGCTTCTTCTAAACTGCTCACAACCTTAACAGCTAATACATAGTCTAAAAACTCAGTGTCAAAGTCTTGAGCCTCAGCTGCTTGACCTGAAACAAACTGACTTGCTTTGCTATCAAGGCGGAATTGAATTGGTTCCAGCCCAGCTTCTTTTCGATCTGCAACTAGCACTTGCTCCAAACGAGGAAGGAAGCTTACTGCTTTATCTTCATGAACCAGCAGAACCTCCATGGCATTGCAGACAGAAGGACGACTGGTTTTGGCATTATTGATGATAGATAGAGCCTTGTCCTCATCTGCATCCTTGTCCACATAAACATGGACAATGCCTGTTCCTGTCTCGATAACTGGTACAATAGCATTTTCAACCACTGCATTGATCAAACCAGCCCCCCCACGAGGAATGAGCAGGTCTAGATAACCCTTGGCCTTCATCATAGCATAGCTACTTTCACGGCTAGTATCTTCCACTAGTTGAATCACATCTGGATGAATGGGCGTTGTCTCCAAACCTTTTTTCAAGGCTTTAACAATAGCATGAGCAGTTTGATAGGCATCCTTCCCACTACGAAGAACAACTGCATTTCCACTCTTGAGAGCCAAAGCAGCCGCATCAGACGTCACATTTGGACGACTTTCATAGATAATACCGATAACCCCCATAGCCACCCGTTTCTTGGTAATAAGCAAGCCATTTTCAAGCTGACTCGTTTCTAAAACTTCACCGATTGGATCTGGTAAAGCAACCACTTCACGAATCCCAGTTGCCATTGCTTCTATACGACCTGCATCCAAATAAAGACGATCCAACATCACATCTGAGATTTTACCCTTAGCAGATTCCATATCAAGGGCATTGGCTGCTAAAATTTCCTCAGTTGCTGCTAATAAATGATCAGACATGGCTAGCAAGGCTTGGTTTTTCACCTCTTCACTAGCTGTGTTGATCGATTTTTTAACAGCCTGTACCTGTTCAAATTGTTCTTGTGTACTTACCATAATTTACCTCTAAAATTCTGTAAAGAGTAGTTGGATTTCAGGAGTAATGGAAATCCAGTCATCACGGTGAATCAAAACACCCTTGGCTTTTTGAGAACGCAACATATCCTCCAAAGCAGATGCCCCAAATTGCACGCGTCCTTTTCCAAGTGATTTTCCACTTTCCTTGTCAAATACTGTCACGATATCACCGTAAGAAAAGGCCCCTTCTGCGTCAACTACACCAGATAGGAGAAGACTCTTTCCATGTTGAGAGAGAGCTTCTGCAGCCCCTTTATCAACCCAAATAGAACCTTGACTCTGAGCATAGAAGGCAAGCCATTGTTTCTGGGTACGAAGACCTTTTTCCTCTGCAACAAAGTAGGAACCATCCTTGGTCTCTTCAGCCGCCTCAATCATGGCATCTGCCTTCAAGGATGAGCAAATATAAACAGGAACTCCTGATTCTGTTGCGATAGTTGCAGCTTTGATTTTGGTTAACATGCCACCTGTTCCGTTTGAAGAACCTGCTCCACCGGCCATATCAATAATCTCACGATTGATGGTCTCAATTTTCTCCAATCGTTTGGCTTTTGGATCTGAATTAGGATTTCCAGTATAGAGACCGTCGACGTCTGTCAAGAGAACCAAAAGGTCTGCTTGGACCATGGCCGCTACTTGGGCACTTAAAGTGTCATTGTCTCCAACCTTGAGTTCATCAATGACGACACTATCATTCTCGTTGATGATAGGAATCGCACCACGGCTAAGTAGAACCGACAAAGCCTGATGGGCATTTTTATAACGGCGCTTATCCACAAAGTCGTCCTGAGTCAGTAAAATTTGTGCAGAAACGATTTGGCGCAAGAGAAGATTGGTCGTGTATTCTTCCAACAAAAGTCCTTGTCCTACCGCTGCTGAAGCCTGTTTATCAGCAATCTTAGTCGGACGTTTTTTAAATCCTAAGGCCCCAAAACCTGCAGCAATAGCACCCGACGACACCAAAATCAATTCATGACCAACCTCGTGCAACATAGCCAACTGCTGGGTAATAGCCTTTACCTTACTACGTGATAAACTTCCATCCTCATTCGTCAGAGAAGAAGTCCCCACCTTAAAGACAATCCGTTTGTATTTCATAGTCTCACTCCGATTCTTCATATTTATCCATTATAACATGAATGGCAGGAAATAGAAAAGAGTTGATAGGAAAAAGAAGGCCCTAAAACCTTCTTTTTTACTACTGTTCTGATTCCGATTTGTTTGCACTCGTTTCAGAGCTTTGCGAAATTACTGAAGTCAAATCTTGACTAGTTGAAGAACTTGTAACACTTTCATTCTGAGTCGTTACTTTATTTTCAAGATCTTTTTTCACTACTTCTTTAGATTCTTTTGTCTCTGAATTACTTGTAACTTTAGTTGTAGCGGATTTCTCTACAGGAACATCCACTAACCAGGCACCATTTGAATCAACAGTATAGCCTTCTGGTGTCTTGCCATTTACAAGTAATTGACCATTGTCTTTCAAGAAGTACCATTTATCCTTGTCCTTGATCCAACCCACGGCTCGTGAACCATCTTCCTTGTAGAAATACCAATCGTTTGCCTTTTTAAGCCAACCTTGCTTCATAGCTCCTGAATCTTCTAGATAGTAATGATGACCAGCAACTTCTATCTCACCTGTCTTCATGATACCAGTAGAATCCATATAATACCAGGTTTCTTTATCTTTTACCCAGCCCGTTTTCATTTCCCCTGATTGAGCAAAGTAATACCATTGACCCTTATATTGAAGCCAACCTGTCTTCATAGAGCCATCAAGATCCAAATAATACCACTGTTCTTTATCTTGAATCCAACCAGTTTCCATCTGGTTTTCTTTGTTAAAATAATACCAGATTCCAGCGATTTTCTTCCAATTTTTAGCAGCAACACCAGAGTCTGTCAAATAGAACCAACGATTGTTCCATTTTTTCCATTGATTATATAACAGGATTCCTCTTTGATTAAAATAGTACCATTCACCTTCGATTTCATTCCAACCGACAGCATACTCTCCTGTAGAATCAGGTGCTTGATACCACCAGTTTCCATAAGCACTCTTATGCCAACCAGCTTGAAAACTTGGAATCGGATTGTAGGAGGTTGAAATATTGACAAACCCATCTTTTCGAATATCAAAAACTGTCGCATCATAGTCTTTGCTGGCTGCGTTTATATGTTGAATTCCCATTGATTCAATCCAGCTAATATATTCCCTATTTATTTCTTGACCGCTATCATACGAACCAATTGGTGAGGAGGAAGTTTGAACAATTATCTCAGGAGACAAATTTCTTATAAAATTTTTTGTATTAGAATTTTTTGTATCTAAATGATGGTTAAACTTCATCAAATCAACTTTTCCAATGAGAGAACCGTACTTGTCTTCTGCTCCATGAACATTATCTAAGTCGCCCCCAAGATAAATTTTCTTGCCATTGACTTTTACCACACTAATCAATGAATTGGAATTGTCATCCCAAACAGGTTTAAGATTTCCATTCTCATCATATTCATTTTCATAATTATAGAGATGAATATCCATGTCCCCAAACTGAAAATGAGCATCTCCTTGTGTGATGTTTTGAATCACTGAAACACCTTTTTCTGCGGCAGTCTGTAAAACCTTATCATAGCCATACAGATTATCCCAAAGACGTTCAGGCTTAGTAATACGATTATCACTATATTTCTTAAGATAGACTCGGTCAACTGGATAGGTAGACAGTAATTCATCAACATTTCCAATATGGTCACTGTGGGTATGGGTAACCAAAATAAAATCAAGTTTTTGGACCCCCAATTCCTTTAAATGACGAAAAACACGGTCTGTCAGAACATGCTTATAAGTGGTATTGATACCCTGTCTCCATGGATAACGAGAATCACTTCCATCTGGGAAATCATAATCCTCTCCTGTATCCACCATGGCAAAATGTCCATTGCTTTCAAGAATAATCGCATCACTGCCACCTTCATGAACATTAATAAAGTGAATTTTATTTCCTGAACTTTCTTGAGCTTGAACATTCCCATACCATGACAAAGCTAAAAAAGTGCTTGCAAGAGCTAAACTAGTTAATTTCTTTTTCATTCTTACTTCCTCAATCTCTCTAATGTTTCCTTAAAAATATCTGGAATATCTGCAGTAAATTCCAAGGTCTCACCTGTTCTCGGATGGGTAAATCCTAGAGTCTTGGCATGGAGAAATTGTCCATGCCCCTTAAGTGTCTTACGGGGACCATAAACTTCATCCCCAGCAACTGGATGGCCAATATAAGCCATGTGGACACGGATTTGGTGGGTACGCCCTGTCTCCAGTTGCAACTCCACTAAGCTGTAATCACCAAAGCGTTCCAAAACGTGGAAACGGGTAACTGCAGGCTTGCCTTTAGCAGTCACTGCCTGTTTCTTACGGTCTTTTTCACTCCGGCCAATCGGCGCCTCAATCACACCACGATCATTGGGTAGATTTCCATGAACAATCGCCCAATATTTTCGGAGAGACTTTTTATCCTTAAGTTCTTGAGCAAGCGCTATATGCGCATCGTCATTTTTAGCAATCATAAGAAGGCCTGACGTATCCTTGTCAATACGGTGAACAATTCCTGGACGTAGAACCCCATTGATACCCGACAAATCCTTGATATGATACATAAGAGCATTTACTAGGGTTCCACTAGTATGACCAGCACTCGGATGCACAACCATCCCCTGAGGTTTGTTAACGACAGCCACATCCTCATCTTGGTAGACTATTTCTAGAGGAATATCTTCAGCCACATACTCTAAGACCTCTGGTTCTGGCACGTGATAAGTGACCACATCGCCCTCTTGGACCGTGTACTTAGCTTTCTTGACTTGCCCATTGACCAAGACCTGGCCTGATTTAATTTGTTCATTCGCGAGACTACGTGATAATTCTGTCAAATCCGACAAAGCCTTATCCAAACGCAGGCCACCAGTTTCAATTTTAATTTCCATTTGTTTCCTCTTTTAGCATTGCAATCAATAAAATAATCACTCCAACCGTCAGATAGCTATCTGCCACATTGAAAATTGCAAAATTGATAAAGTCAAGGTGGAACATATCCACAACAAATCCCTGACTGATCCTGTCAATAAAGTTTCCAAGACCACCTGCGATGATCAAGGTCAAACCCAAGACCATCCAGAGTGAGTCCTCCATGTGTTTATGTAGATAACAAATGGCACCTACCATAACGACCAATGTAATGATAGCAAATAACCACTGCTGGTCTTGTAAGATAGAAAAGGCTGCCCCTCGATTTTGCAGGTAGGTCAAGCTAACGAGATTGGGAATCCAAGAGCGAACTTCACCCAGTGGAATCTGCCAGACGATATAGGATTTGACTAACTGATCCAGCGCAATCAAAAGCAGTACAATGACTGCCACTATTCCTCTTTTTTTCATGATTTCCTCTTCTGATCAAAATATTCTTGCATGACTTCTACGAAAAGAGTTCCAGCCTGACTAAGCTCCACTTCCTCACGTTTAACATAGACCATGCGATTATCTAGGTTATCCTTGAGACGAATAACTGTGATGCCATTAACACTGTCACTATCTAAAAATCCAGAACCAGTCGCATAAGCATCCGTCCGCTCCAAAATACCATTCAAGGTAGCACGGTCTGTCACGTTGAACATCTGCGAGCTAGCGCTGGTATCAACAAAGTTCTCTGAATAATAAAGGTACTCGTCTTTCTCTTGAGTGAAACGAACCGTTGGTAGATCCGCTAGATCCTCCATAATCAATTCTTCTTTCTGGGCCAAAGGATGCCCCTCACGAAGATAAATGTGGGTATGGAAGGGAATCAATTCAATGACCTCCAGACCTAGCTTTTCAACCCGTTGCATAATCCCCTTTTTATTTTGATTGTTGAGGTAAATAATCCCAATCTCACTATGCCCTTGAGCTACTTCGTCTAAGATTTGAACAGTAGTTGATTCAAAAATACGAAAGTTCTTATAGTCAGGATAGCGCTCTGAAAAAGCCGTAATGGTTGGTGGCAAGAAGTCATAGTGCTGACTAGCAATGGAAAACTCATCTTTTTCTTCTTCAGGATTAGCATACTGATTTTGAAAAATATCAAATCCCTTGACCAATTCTTGCGCTTTTTCATAAAATTCCATACCACGACGGGTCAAGAAAGTCCCTGAGCTGGTCCGACGGAAAATCTTAAAGCCCAATTCTTTTTCCAAATCACGAACAGAAATAGACAGACTCGGCTGGCTTACATACATCTTTTCAGCAGCTTCACGGAAAGTACCACTATTGGCAATGGCAACAACATAGCGTAATTGTTGAATGTTCATCTTCTACCCCCAACTTCTTTATCTTTTCATTATACCATATTTTAGAAGTTTTCCAAAAAGGAAAAAAGTCAGGAAATTTTCAAGCCTCAATAAAGACTCTAACGTCCCAATCCAAGAATTAGAATAATGTCTTTTTCAGTCCTTATCTGATTTCTAGAAAATAAAAACAGCAAATCTTGTTGATTTACCGTTTATAATATGATGCAAATACAATTCCCATAATAAGGGTAGCAAAATGGGTATCAAAGCAAAAAAACAGGCTCTCCGAAAACTCGGAAAGCCTAATTTTATGCTAGTTCTAGCTTCCTCGCCTTTACATTCAAGGCTCGGGATAAAAAGGTTTACTGGACCTTTTTATTTAGCGATTGGGTAAACAGAAACTTGTTTTTTATCGCGTCCTTTACGTTCAAAGCGTACTACGCCTTCAACTTTAGCGAACAAAGTATCGTCTCCACCACGTCCAACGTTTACACCTGGGTAGATGTGTGTACCACGTTGACGGTAAAGGATTGATCCACCTGTTACAGTTTGTCCGTCAGCTGCTTTAGCTCCAAGACGTTTTGCTTGTGAATCGCGTCCGTTTGATGTAGAACCTCCACCTTTTTTGTGGGCGAAAAGTTGCAAGTTGTTAAGAGTCATTTTTAACATAATGTTTTCCTCCGTGTTAGTTTTCTGTGATAACTCTGGTTTGGACGAACTCAGAAGAGTTCTCCGATAAGTTTGCCATGCCTAAGAAAAATGATTCAAAGAATAACTGGGTCATTTCTCTCTGGTGTGAAGGAAGATCTTTTGGAATTTCAACCATCAGATAGCCACCTTCATCTTCGTTTAATTCTAGGATTGGTTCATAGCCTGCAAATTTTTCAATAGAATTGATAAAGTTAATGGCAAGCGTAGAAACCGATGCACACACGACATCTAAGCCGTATTCGCCACTCTCGGCGTGTCCAGTAATTTCCGCACTCCTCAGCTCGCCATCTTCGGCTCTCTCAAAGACTGCTTGTATCATGTGTTCTCCTTAAAATTAAGCGTTGATTGCGTTGATGACAACTTTTGTATATGGTTGACGGTGACCTTGTTTACGGTGGCTACCTTTTTTAGGTTTGTACTTGTAAGTAACAACTTTCTTTTGTTTTCCTTGTTTTTCAACAGTTCCAACTACAGTAGCTCCAGCAACAAGTGGAGTTCCGACAACAGTGTTTTCACCACCAACAAGAACAACTTCGTTAAAAGTAACTTCTTGACCAGCTTCAACGTTCAATTTTTCAACGTAAATTGCTTGACCAACTTCAACTTTAACTTGTTTTCCGCCAGTTTTGATAATTGCGTATGTGCTCATTATGCACCTCCTATGATTTTTATGGGTTTCCCCGAATTTTTTGTGAAGACTCGCCTAGCATCGTGGGACGAACCACTTAAAAGAAGAGCTCTAAGTATAACAAAGAATAAACTATGAATTGAACCGAAGGCATAACTTATGTTAGGCAAGGCGACAATGACGAAGTTTAAATTTGTTATACGACGAGCGACGATGTTCGTGCGGTTGCACAGGAATGTGCATAGTCAACTCTTCAAGTATAGCATATCTCCTATTTTCTTACAAGTAATAACACCTAAAATGAAGCATTTTCTTTTACTTTTTTCTGCCATGAAGCAAAAAGCATACTGAGGTAAAAAATGCTCATCATAATAGGAACACCAAGAATGGTCTTTTCATGATAAAAAATCGTCAAATAGGCTGAAAAGACAACGCCGAGGACAAAACTGCTAAGCAGGCTAACGAATATGAAACCTTCACGTAAAAAAGGAGTGTGCTTGGTCCGGAAATAATCTCCAAAAGCCAGCATGGTCCGTTTGATATTCCCTGTCATAAAAGCGTTATTATAAGCTATACCTGACACTTCTCCAAAAGCAGTTGTCACCAACCCCATACAAAAGGCCAAGGGCGGTACTAGATAGATATTCTCTACAGTTTGCGGTACAAATCCAATAATGATTGATAGGATTGCTAAAGGAATCAAGGACAGAATAGGTTTTTTCACAATTCTCAATTTTTCCTTATAAATCGTTAGTAAAAAGACCCCCATCATAAAAGCTAGCAAGGTCATTACTTTAGCACTAGCATCTGACACATTATGTTGAATGAGCCCCACTGATAGAAAGACGACATTCCCAGTTTGTCCAGCTACAAGAGTGTTCCCTCGCACAATAAAAGTATAGGCATCTACATATCCTGCACAAAAAGTCAAAAAAAGCGCTAGCCTCTTAGACTGACGTGATATTTTTCTTATAGGTAGTAACCTCATTTCCCCTCCCATTTCATTTACTCATCTCATTATTGTACCACTTTCTTTGGGAAAGTCCTAGTAGCTTATTTGAAATTTTTTCCCCTCTGTTGGATAGTCCCGTCTATCTATGTTATAATGAAAGAAGGATTTGAAATCGGAAAAGGAGTCACTATGCTTAAATTAGGTGTCATCGGAACAGGGGCTATTAGCCACCACTTCATAGAAGCAGCCCATACCAGTGGAAAATACCAGTTGGTCGCAGTTTATTCTAGAAAACTAGAAACTGCAGCAACCTTTGCTTCTCGCTATCAGGATATCCAACTCTTTGATCAATTAGAGGACTTCTTCAAGAGCTCTTTTAATGTAGTCTATATTGCCAGTCCAAACTCCTTACATTTTGCTCAGGCACAAGCTGCCTTATCTGCTGGTAAACATGTTATTCTTGAAAAGCCAGCTGTCACTCAGCCACAAGAATGGCTGGATTTGATTCAAACAGCTGATGAAAATCACTGTTTTATCTTTGAGGCAGCTCGTAATTACCACGAGGAAGCTTTCACAACTATCAAAAACTTTTTAGCAGACAAGCAAATCTTAGGAGCAGATTTCAACTATGCCAAGTATTCTTCAAAAATGCCGGACTTATTAGCTGGACAAACACCAAATGTCTTTTCAGACTGTTTCGCCGGCGGAGCCCTTATGGATTTGGGGATTTATCCCCTCTATGCGGCTATTCGTCTCTTTGGAATGGTTCAGGACGCAACCTACCAGGCTCAACAGCTTGACAATAGCATTGACCTAAATGGAGATGGTATCCTCTTCTACCCCGAATTTCAAGTTCACATCAAGGCTGGGAAAAACATCACTTCCAATCTTCCTTGTGAGATTTACACAGCAGATGGAACCTTGACTCTAAACACGATTGAGCATATTTGCTCAGCTATTTTTAGCGACCACCAAGGAAATCAAGTCCATCTTCCTATCCAACAGGCTCCTCATACGATGACTGAGGAAGTCGCTGCATTTGCACAGATGATTCATCAACCAGACCAGACACTCTACCAGACTTGGCTGGACGATGCAAGCTCTGTTCATGACCTACTATATACCATGCGCCAGACTGCTGGCATTAGATTTGAGGCAGACAATGAAAACTAAACTACCGACTGAATGGCAAGAACTGAGCAACCAACTCGGTTTCCAAGAATTTACCCCCATTCAAACTCAACTATTTGAGCCCATTCTTGCTGGAGAAAATCTCCTAGGAGTGAGCCCAACAGGAACTGGTAAGACTCTAGCTTACCTCCTACCAAGTCTTCTCAGACTTCAAAAGAAAAAAGCGCAACAACTCTTGATTCTAGCACCAAATACGGAGCTTGCTGGACAGATTTTTGACGTATGTAAAACGTGGGCAGAGACTATCGGTTTGACAGCCCAACTCTTCCTATCAGGTTCAAGTCAGAAACGCCAGATTGAACGACTCAAAAAAGGATCAGAAATTCTAATTGGTACTCCTGGTCGTATCTTTGAGTTGATTAAATTGAAAAAAATCAAGATGATGAATGTAGAAACAATCATCCTGGATGAATTTGATCAATTGCTAGATGATTCTCAGATTCACTTTGTCGAGAAAATCACCCACTACGCACCTCGTGACCACCAACTCATCTACATGAGTGCGACAACCAAGTTTGACCAAGAAAAGATTGCATCTAATACGCGAACCATTGATTTCTCTGACCAAAAACTGGACAATATCCAGCACTTCTACATGCAGGTAGACCAACGTCACCGAGTTGATATGCTACGAAAATTGGCTCATGTTGAGGATTTCCGCGGGCTAGTCTTCTTTAACAGCCTATCAGACCTTGGGAGTGCCGAGGAAAAACTTCAGTATCGTGATATCTTGGCTGTTTCCCTCGCTAGCGATGTAAATGTTAAATTTAGAAAAGTCATCTTAGAAAAGTTTAAAGATAAGCAACTAACACTGCTTCTTGCAACTGACCTTTTGGCTCGTGGGATTGATATCGATAGCCTAGAATGCGTCGTAAACTTTGATGTTCCTAGAGATATTGAAACCTACACTCACCGTGCTGGTCGTACAGGTCGCATGGGTAAAGAAGGTTATGTTATCACTCTCGTCACTCATCCAGAAGAACTTAAAAAACTTAAGAAGTTCGCAAGTGTACGTGAAATTGTCCTAAAAAATCAAGAACTCTATATCAAATAATCTCCATTGCTCTATGCACATCAGGTGTATGGAGCTTTTTTATAAGCAATTATTTAATTTTAGTTCAATATTCGAAAAAAAGAACCTTGCAAAGCAAGATTCTTTTAGTGTCTGACTTAAATAATTGTTCTTCTGGGAACTAAATCGAATTAAGCTTCGATTTCTGTAACCATACCTGAACCAACAGTACGTCCACCCTCACGGATAGAGAATGTAGTACCTTGTTCTACGGCGATTGGGTGGATCAACTCAACGTCGATTGTCACGTTATCACCAGGCATTACCATTTCAGTACCTGCTGGAAGTTCGATTGAACCTGTAACGTCAGTAGTACGGAAGTAGAATTGTGGACGGTAGTTGTTGAAGAATGGAGTGTGACGTCCACCTTCTTCTTTAGTAAGGATGTAAACTTCACCTTTGAATTTAGTGTGTGGGTTGATTGAACCTGGTTTAGCGATAACTTGTCCACGTTCGATTTCATCACGTTGAACACCACGAAGAAGGACACCTACGTTATCTCCGGCAAGACCTTCGTCAAGTTGTTTACGGAACATTTCAACACCAGTAACAACTGCTTTTTGAGTTTCTTCTTTGATACCAACGATTTCGATTTCGTCGTTGACTTTAACGATACCACGGTCGATACGTCCTGAAGCAACTGTACCACGTCCAGTGATTGAGAATACGTCTTCGACTGGAAGAAGCAATGGTTTGTCAGTGTCACGTTCTGGTTCTGGGATGTACTCATCAACTGTGTTCATCAATTCCATAACGATGTCTTCGTATTTAGTGTCACCTTCAAGAGCTTTAAGAGCTGAACCTTGGATAACTGGAAGATCGTCACCTGGGAAGTCGTATTCTGACAATAGGTCACGGATTTCCATTTCAACCAATTCAAGCAATTCTTCATCGTCAACCAAGTCAACTTTGTTCATGAAGACGATAAGGTGTTTAACACCAACCTGACGTGAAAGAAGGATGTGCTCACGAGTTTGTGGCATTGGTCCGTCAGTTGAAGCTACTACAAGGATAGCTCCGTCCATTTGAGCGGCACCAGTGATCATGTTTTTAACGTAGTCCGCGTGTCCTGGAGCGTCGATGTGAGCGTAGTGACGTTTTTCAGTTTCGTACTCAACGTGCGCAGTGTTGATTGTGATACCGCGTTCGCGTTCTTCTGGAGCAGCATCGATAGACGCATAGTCTTTAGGTTGGTTAACTGATGAAGGCAAGCGACGTGCCAAAACAGTTGTGATAGCTGCAGTTAGGGTAGTTTTACCGTGGTCAACGTGTCCGATAGTACCAATGTTAACGTGTGGTTTACTACGATCGTATTTTTCTTTTGCCATTTGAGTAAAAGCCTCCAATAAAATATATTTTATAGATAGACAGTAGGCAATACAGTCTAACTTTCCTTACTATTTTATCAAATTTCAGCTAAATTGCAAGTGTTTTACAAAGTTTTTGTGAATTATTCTTAATCTACTAATCTAAACGGCACTTCTACTCCTATCACTTGCCTAAATAAAAAGAAAAATCAGGAATTTCCTGACTTTTACTTGGCTAATTCTCTTTCTCTTTCTTTCATTATTTTGTGATTTTCATACAAGCGAGATAAGAACTTAGAAATTTCTTTCAAGATAGAATAGGTTGGTACTGCGACAATCATACCAATGACACCATAGATATTACTTGATAACAAAAGTAATACTAAAATCGTAATTGGATGGACTTTCATCACGCCACCAACGATTCGAGGGTAAAGGATATTTCCATCCACTTGTTGAATGATTAGCATGTAAACAACTGCAATTAGCATTCTATGAGGATCCGTAAAGACATTGGCAATAATCATCGGAATCAAGCCAATACTTGGTCCCACATAAGGAATGAGATTGGCCAATCCTGAAAAGATGGCAAAGACCAAAGCGTATTTCAAACCAATCACGCTATATCCGATAAAGGCCAAACAACCGATAATAATCGCATCAATTGCGACTCCACTAATATAGCGAGCAATTGTCGCATTCAAATTTTTTAAGAGTCCTGTAATATGCAACTTATCTCTCTTTAAAACAGTACGTTCAAGCATCGGTAAAAATTTGTGACCATCTAACAAAAAATATACCAAAAATACAGGGGTCATTATAATAATCAAAACGGTACTAAAGAGAGCTGATATAACACTTCCGACACTATTGGTCACACTATTTAGGATATTTTGTAGAATATCTACATAGGACAGATTTAATTGTTGAATTGTCGCTTGAATATCTAAATTTTGAAAGGCTGGATATGTGGATAAATCCACAATCAAATTTTGCAAACGACTGTAAATTGTCTGACTTGTTGCAATCAAACTGGTCAACTGATTAATCAAAATCGGTAAGAGATAGACTACCCCAATGACAAGGCCCCAGACCAAGGCACACAAGGTTAGTAGAATACCAATAATACGATTAATTTTGAAGTACTTTTGTAGAAAGCTAACAATGGGATTGGTCAAATAATATAAAAAACCACCTAGAAGAAAAGGGATCATGATGGTGTTTGCGACGCTCACAAAAGGTGTAATAATCGCTCCCATCTCTCTCCATAAGTAAAAGATGATGGTTAATAGTAAAATCTCACTGGTCCAAAAAAATAATTTATTCTTACGAAACATGAGGTACCTCCATTCATCTATTTTACCATACTTTCAAAAAAGCTTCTTTCTTATATCATGAAACTGGGAATATTTTTTTCTTTATGTTAGAATAAACTTACTATGAAAAAAATAATTTTAACTCTATTAAGCCTATCCGTAATTGGCTCAGCATCTACTGTTGCTGCTCAAGATTTTAATATTGCTGCTAAACATGCAATTGCTGTTGAGGCAAATACTGGTAAAATTCTCTATGAGAAAGATGCAACTCAACCTGTCGAAATTGCTTCCATCACAAAATTGATTACGGTTTATCTTGTCTATGAAGCATTGGAAAATGGAAGTATTACACTATCTACCCCAGTAGATATTTCTGACTATCCTTACAAATTAACAACTAATTCTGAAGCAAGTAATGTTCCTATGGAGGCTCGTAATTATACCGTCGAACAACTACTTGAAGCAACCCTAGTATCTAGTGCTAACAGTGCCGCTATTGCCCTAGCAGAGAAAATTGCTGGCTCAGAGAAAGACTTTGTTGATATGATGCGTGCAAAACTCTTGGAATGGGGAATTCAGGATGCTACTGTTGTCAATACAACTGGTCTGAACAATGAGACTCTAGGGGATAACATTTACCCAGGCTCTAAAAAAGATGATGAAAATAAGCTCAGTGCTTATGATGTTGCTATCGTTGCTCGTAACCTCATCAAAAAATACCCACAAGTCTTGGAAATCACCAAAAAACCATCTTCTACTTTTGCGGGAATGACAATAACTTCGACAAACTACATGTTAGAAGGCATGCCTGCTCATCGCGGTGGTTTTGACGGACTCAAGACAGGAACAACAGACAAAGCTGGTGAATCTTTTGTTGGTACTACTGTCGAAAAAGGCATGAGAGTTATTACAGTCGTTTTGAATGCAGACCATCAAGACAATAATCCTTACGCTCGTTTTACAGCTACATCTTCACTAATGGATTATATTTCTTCTACATACACCCTTCGCAAAATCGTTCAAAAAGGTGATGCCTACCAAGATAGCAAAGCTCCTGTACAAGATGGAAAAGAAGATACGGTCACTGCCGTTGCCAAAGATGATATCTCTCTAATTGAACGTGTTGGAAGTCAATCTTCCCAATCTGTTCAATTCACACCTGATTCTAAAGCAATCCCAACACCACTTGAAGCCGGAACAGTGGTTGGACATTTGACTTATGAAGATAATGACTTGATTGGTCAAGGTTACATTACCACAGAACGCCCTAGTTTCGAAATGGTAGCAGAAAAGAAAGTTGAAAAAGCTTTCTTCTTAAAAGTTTGGTGGAATCAATTTATCCGATTTATCAACGAAAAATTATAAAAAAATCGCGATTTAAACCGCGATTTTTTTTATAAGTTCTTCTTCAAAGTCTTTGATTTTGAGTAAATTTAAAATCAAATTTTACCCAACTGACCCTTCCATTTCATAGCTAATCAAGCGGTTCAGCTCAACTGCGTACTCCATTGGAAGTTCTTTTGTAAAGGGCTCTACAAATCCCATGACAATCATCTCAGTTGCCTCAGATTCTGACAATCCACGGCTCATGAGGTAATAGAGTTGTTCTTCTGAAATCTTAGAAACCTTAGCTTCGTGTTCCAAAGCAACTTGCGAGTTATGGATTTCATTAAATGGAATGGTATCTGATGCTGACAGGTCATCCATGATAATGGTGTCACACTCAATGTGAGAGACAGATTTCTTAGAGTTTTTGTTAAAGGTTACTTGTCCACGGTAGTCCACCTTTCCTCCGCCTTTAGCGATGGATTTAGACACGATAGACGAACTTGTATGTGGAGCATTGTGGATCATCTTAGCACCAGTGTCTTGGTGTTGCCCTGCATTAGCAAAGGCGATAGAGAGCATAGTACCACGCGCCCCTTCTCCATCTAGGTAAACAGATGGATATTTCATGGTTGTTTTGGCACCCAAGTTTCCATCGATCCACTCAACAGTGGCATCCTTTTGAGCCTTAGCACGCTTTGTTACCAAGTTATAAACGTTGTCAGACCAGTTTTGGATGGTTGTATAACGCATATAAGCTCCGTCCAAGGCAAAGATTTCTACAATGGCCGCATGCAAGCTGTTGCTTGAATAAGTTGGTGCCGTACATCCTTCTACGTAGTGAACACTCGCTCCCTCGTCAACGATAATCAAGGTACGTTCAAACTGACCTGTATTTTCATTGTTGATACGGAAATAAGTTTGAAGCGGAATATCTACCTTAACACCTTTTGGTACGTAGATAAAGGTTCCACCAGACCATACTGCTGAGTTGAGGGCAGCCAACTTGTTATCTGTCGGCGGTACCAATTTCGCAAAGTATTGTTTAAACAAGTCTGGGTATTCCTTGAGGGCAGAATCTGTATCTGTAAAGATAATCCCCAATTTCTGGAACTCTTCCTTCATGTTATGGTAAACCACTTCTGACTCGTACTGGGCAGAGGCACCAGCTAGATAAGCACGCTCAGCTTCTGGAATCCCAATACGTTCAAAGGTTTCTTTGATTTTTTCAGGAACCTCATCCCATGAACGAGCTGGTTTATCAGATGGTTTTTGGTAGTAGATCAAGTCATCAAAGTCAATCTCTGACAAGTCTGCTCCCCAAGTTTGCATGGGCATTTTTTTGAAGGTTTCATAAGACTTCAAACGGAATTCTAACATCCACTCAGGTTCTCCCTTAGCAGCTGATAGTTCACGAATGACATCTTCATTCAATCCTTTTCCTGTCGATAGGACAGGCTCTACATCGTCATGGAAACCAAATTTATATTCACCGAGGTCAATTGGTTTTGGTTCTACTCTTTCTTCAGCCATAATATCCTTTCTTTCATTCTTCATTTCTACTGATTCATAAGACAAAAGAAACTTGTCTTACTTGTTTTATTGATTTTCAATTGTTTTCTTAAGGGCATTCCAAGCTAGGGTTGCACACTTAATTCGTTGAGGGAATTTGGCAACACCTGACAAGAAAGCTGCATCGCCTAGTTGATCTTGGCGTTCATCTTTTTGCCCTTGAACCATTTCAGAAAAAATAGTCGCAAGTTCTAAGATTTCTTGCTTGTTTTTTCCTAAAACGGCATCTGTCATCATGCTAGCAGAAGCAGTTGAAATCGTGCATCCTGAGTTTAGAAAAGCAATATCCTCCAAACGGTCCTCTGCATCAAACTTGACAGAGAGGTTGATGACATCCCCACAGGTTGGATTGTTAAGACTGATTTGCTCAGCATCATCCAACTTCCCTTGATGATGTGGATTTTTCGAATGGTCCGCTACCACTGCCATATAAAGGCTATCTAGTTTAGAAAGTGCCATTGAAAAACTCCTTTGTCTTTTGTAAGGCATCGACTAATTTGTCGCAATCTGCCTTGGTATTGTAGATATAAAAACTTGCGCGAGCTGTTGCTGGAACTTCCAAATATTGGAGCAAAGGTTGAGCGCAATGATGACCTGCACGAACAGCCACTCCTTCATAATCAAGTGCTGTAGCTAGGTCATGGGGATGAAGATCGCCTAGGTTAAAGGCAATAACACCTGAACGTTGAGCCAAGTCCTGAGAACCATAAATAGTCAATCCTTCAATGGCCTGCAGTTTTGGAAATACGTATGAGATTAATTCCTGTTCATGAGCTTCAATGGCATCCATACCAATCTTTTCTAGATAATCCACTGCAGCAGCAAGTCCAATAGCGCCTGCCATATTAGGAGTTCCAGCCTCAAATTTCCAAGGCAATTCCTTCCAACTAGCAGATTGCTCATAGACGAAATCAATCATCTCACCGCCAAATTCAATTGGTGACATTTGTTCCAGATACTTCTCTTTGCCGTAAAGGACACCGATACCAGTCGGACCAGCCATCTTGTGACCTGAAAAGGCGAAGAAGTCCACATCCAAGGCCTGGACATCAATCTTCATATGAGGTGTAGATTGAGCTCCATCCACCACCATGATAGCTCCAACTTGGTGGGCCATCCGAGTAATTTCTTTGATCGGATTGACGACACCAAGAACATTAGAGGCGTGGGCTAGGGAGACAAATTTCACCTTGTCCGTCAATTTAACTCGCAAGTCATCCATATCCAGAGCTCCGTCCTTGAGATAAACATAGACCAGCTCTGCTCCAGTCTTGCGACAGGCTTCCTGCCAAGGAATAATATTGGAATGGTGTTCCATGACAGAAATCAAGACCTGGTCTCCCTCAGTTAGAACTTCCCCAGCAAAGCGTGCCACCCAGTTAAGGCTGGTTGTCGTTCCTCTAGTAAAGAGAACTTCCTTTGTCGAACCTGCGTTGATAAACTTACGAATGGTTTCACGAGCCGCTTCATAAGAAGCTGTCGCCCGTTCTGCCAAAGTATGAACACCACGGTGAACATTGGCATTGTCCTTCTCATAGTAGAGGTTGATTGTTTCCAGAACTGCTAGTGGTTTTTGTGTCGTCGCAGCATTGTCCAGATAGACCAGAGGTTCGTCGTTGACAATCTGGTCTAAAATTGGAAAATCCTTGCGAATCGCTTCTACATCTAACATAGGCTTCCCCTTAGCGTTTTGACAATTTTTCTTCGATTGTTGCAATCATTTCATCACGAACTTCTTTGACTGGTATCTCAACAATAACAGATCCAAGGAAACCACGAACAACTAAGCGTTCTGCAGTTGCCTTGTCCAAGCCACGGCTCATGAGGTAGTACATGTCTTCTGGATCTACTTGTCCGATAGAAGCCGCGTGACCTGCAGTAACATCATTTTCATCAATCAAAAGAATTGGGTTGGCATCTGAACGTGCTTGGTCTGAAAGCATAAGAACACGACTCTCTTGTTGCGCATCTGCTCCCTTAGCCCCCTTGATGATGTGGCCAATACCATTGAAGGTCAAGGTTGCTTTTTCAAGAATAACCCCATGTTGGAGGATATTTCCGATTGAGTTGCAGCCACAGTTGGTTACGCGGGTATCAATCCCTTGAACCTGACGACCACTTGAAAGAGCTACAACTTTCAGATCAGCATGGCTACCGTTACCAATCAAGTCACTATCAAAATCCGCAACAACATTTCCTTCGTTCATAACACCGATTGCCCAGTCAATGCTTGCATCGTTGCCTAATTTACCACGACGGCTAATGTAAGCAGTGACGTTTTCACCTAAACGGTCGATAGCCGCAAACTTCACTTGCGCACCAGAACGTGCAATCACTTCCACTGTGATATTGGCAGTTGCTTTGGCACTTCCTTCACCGCGTGACTCTAAACGTTCTAGATAACTAATCTTAGAGTTTTTACCAGCGATAATCATAATATGCTTATTAAACGGCACATCACTATCGCTGTCTTGATAGAAAATTCCTTCGATTGGTTCTGTAATCTCAACATTATCAGGAATGTAGAGAACAGCACCACTGTTGAAATAAGCTGTATGGTAGGCTGCCAACTTGTCATCGTCATACTTAACAGATGACATGAAGAATTCCTCTACAAGTTCTGGAATTTCTTCTAAAGCTGAGTGAAAGTCTGTAAAGACAACACCTTGTTCAGCCAACTCAACCGGAGTTTGCTCAAAAACAGTTTGAGTTCCTACTTGCACCAACTTCAAGTGGTTATCTAAAGCTGTGAAATCTGGAACATTTGCTGATGGCTCACTTTCTGTAATCGTTCCATCACCCAGATTCCAACGGTGGAATTTGACACGCTCAATAACTGGTAATTCCAAACTCTCAATCTTATCAAAAGCTTTTTGACGGAGGTCAGCCAACCAGCTTGGTTCAGCGTGCATTTCTGAAAAAAGTTTAATATTTTCTTTAGTCATTTACTTCTCCTAAAAGATACGAGGGAATTACAATTCTTCCTTGTAGTCATAGCCAAGTTCTTCAGCTAGTTTTGCGTATCCTTCACGCTCCAAACGCGCAGCCAATTCTGGACCACCAGAAAGGACAACACGACCTTCCATCATGACGTGTACCACATCAGGTGTGATGTAGTTCAAAAGACGTTGGTAGTGAGTGATAATCATAGCACCAAATCCTTCACCACGCATGGCATTCACACCTTTAGATACAACTTTAAGAGCGTCAATATCAAGACCAGAGTCAATCTCATCCAAAAGGGCAAAAGTTGGTTCCAACATCAAAAGCTGAAGAATTTCATTACGTTTTTTCTCACCACCAGAGAAACCTTCATTGAGGTAACGCTCTGCCATTTCTTCTTTCATGTTGAGCAATTCCATCTTCTCGTCTAATTTAGTGATGAACTCACGAACTGAAATCTTTTCATCGTCTTCTTTACCAGCATTCATGGCTGCACGAAGAAACTCAGCATTGGTAATTCCAGGAATTTCTGATGGATATTGCATAGCAAGGAAAAGTCCCATACGCGCACGTTCGTCCACTTCCAACTCAAGGATGTTTACGCCATCAAACAAAACCTCACCTTTGGTAACTTCATAGTTTGGATTTCCCATGATAGCGGCTGAAAGAGTTGATTTACCAGTACCATTTGGTCCCATGATAGCGGCAATTTCTCCTGTTTTCAGGGTCAGGTTAACCCCTTTTAAAATTTCTTTTCCTTCAATCTCAACGTGAAGATCTTTGATCTCTAATACTGACATGATAGTTCCTTTCTTTTTCACAGCCTTTACAGTACTTACTAGAAACATACTCGTTTTCCCTAGAAATACAGTAACAGGTCAATAAATATACTTTTATAGTATAACAAAAAAAAGCCTAAAAGGCTTTGATTTTGTCTAGAAGCTGAGGACTAGTCTTTCCCTTTTAAATGCTGGTCAATGACATCTACTATTTTGCCCATCAAGTAACTCACTCGAAAATTTCTAAAGAGCAAAATGGCCCAAAAGGCTGCCATAATATAGCGACCAGTCATCCAGGCTTCATTGAAAAAATAGGTCTCAGCAGCTGTAAACAGCGCTATGATAATAAATTGTTGTCTATTCATAAACTTATTGTATCATGAAATCTTTCTTTAGTCTTCCTCTACCTTCACTTTATCAGCCAAAAATTCAAATCCTTCCGGAATCAGGTTTTCTTCTGCTTCTTTTTCAACTTGAGAAGATTTAGCTTTGGCTGAAAAGGCTGCGCGCACTTCTTTCCATTCTTCCATAGAAATGGCTAAAATCTCGGGTGAAAAACCTGCTGCCTGACTGAGAATGTTGCCAAACATGGTATTGAGATTGTCCCGTTTCATTGTTTGACCAGCATTGAAGTTAGACTCAAAAGCAAGAATAGCATGGTGTTCATTGGCCGCAACTGGTTGAGAACCAACTAGCAGAGCCTTATCGGGACCTCCAAGACTTTCAATCACCTCTCCCCAGGCATTCTGCAAGCGAATCAGATTTTGACGTGCTAAATCAGGATTTTCGACAGCCTCTTGTAAAATAGATTGCACTTTATTGCGATCCACACGATAGACGGTCTTGCTCGCTGCTGGACGGGTAGGTACTGGACTAGTTGGTTTTGCTACAGTGCCCACATTTGCGAGTTCTTGTTTGAGACGAGCAATTTCCTGTCTCAGTGCAGAAATTTCACTTTCAACCGCCCCTGAAAGAGACAGTTCAGGATTAACCTCCGCTAAACGGATGGTCATCATCTCAGCATAAATCTTGGGCTGCAAACTAGACTTAATATCTGCTAAACTCACTGTCGCCAAGCGAATCATTTCAAACAGATTTTCTTGAGAAAGAGCCAAATTTTCCACAAAGACTGGACTATGATGAGTGTTTTCCCCACCTGTTTGAACAATTAACAAGTCTCTTAAATAGTGCAAAAGGTCGGTCACAAAACGAGTCATGCTCTTACCATTGTCAAAAAGAAGATTCAAGCAAGACAAAGCCTTGGGAACATCCTGTTGAGACAAGGCAGCCACATAATCATCCAAGGCTGATAGACTAATAGTCCCTGTAATTTCTTCAGAGATAGCAGTCGTCAATTCATTTCCTTGTGTCAAACTCAGGGCTTGATCCAAAATAGACAAGGCATCCCGCATCCCACCTTCAGCCCGTCTGGCAATGATTTCCACAGCCTCTGGTTCAGAACTGATATTTTCTTTTTCTAAAATATAGTGAATATGCTCCTTAATATCCTGTGTCTTAATCGATTTAAATTCAAAACGTTGCACACGGGATAGAATAGTGGCAGGAATCTTGTGCAATTCAGTAGTGGCCAAAATAAAGACCACATTCTGTGTTGGCTCTTCCAGCGTCTTTAGAAGGGCATTAAAAGCCCCTGTAGACAGCATGTGAACCTCATCTATGATATAAACCTTATAACGAGCAAGACTAGGGGCGTAGGTAGATTTATCACGAATTTCACGGATTTCATCCACCCCATTATTAGAGGCTGCATCCATTTCAATGACATCTTCTAAACTACCGTCCGTCACTGCCTGACAAATATAGCAGTTATTACATGGTTCACCACCCACTTGATTGGGACAGTTCATAGCCTTGGCAAAAATCTTAGCCACACTGGTTTTTCCCGTTCCACGAGGACCAGAAAAAAGATAAGCATGACTTATTTTCTCTTGCTCCACCGCTTGTTTAAGAGTCTTAGCCACAACTTCTTGACCAACCAATTGGGAGAAGTTTTGACTTCTATATTTTCGATAAAGTGCTTGATACATTAGGCTTTCTCCCCAAACATTGTAAAGTCCCATTCTGTCTTTTCAAGCAAAATAGCGACAAATTGTTCCAAATAATCTCGATCCATAGCATCATAATCATCAATCTCTGAAGAATCCAGATCCAGAACCCCGAGCAATTGACCATTCTTTACCATCGGCACAACAATTTCACTTTTAGCTCGACTATCACAAGAAATATAGTTGGGATAAGTTGTTACGTCACCAACCAGAACAGTTTCCTGAAAATGAGCTGCCTCACCACAAACACCTTTCCCAAGTGCAATACGGATGCAGGAAACACCTCCTTGGAAGGGACCCAAAACCAATTCCTTTCCATCGAACAGATAAAAGCCTGCAAATACAGTATTAGAAAAGCGTGATTTTAGAAGAGCACTGGCGTTGGAAAGATTAGCCAAAACATTGGTTTCGCCTTCCAATAAAAAATAGAGCTCCTCATTTAACATTTGATAACGTGATTGTTTTTCTGATTCTAACATAGAACTATTATATCAAAAAAGGCTTACAGACAAAAGAAAAATCCCTTGTTTAGAAAACAAAGGATTTTGTGAATTTTCAATTTGATTAAAGTTCGATATCACCGAACAAGTCAGCCATTGAGAATCCTGTTTGTGTTTCTGGAAGTTCGAAATCACGTTTTTCTTGACGTTTTGGACGACGTGGACGAGCAGCACGTTTTTCTTCTTTTTGTCCTTCTTCTTGAGCTGGACGCTCTTCAAGAGCTTTGATAGAAAGTGATACGCGCTCTGCATCTGCGTTAACTTCAAGAACTTTAACTTGAACTTCTTGACCAACTTTAAGAGCTTCTTTTGGATTTTCAATACGTTTGTGTGAAATTTGTGATACGTGAACAAGTCCATCGATACCTGGCAATACTTCAACAAATGCACCGAAGTCAGTCAAACGTTTAACTGTTCCTTCTACTACATCACCTTTAGCCAATTTTTGCTCAACGCCATCCCATGGTCCAGGTGTTGTTGCTTTAAGTGAAAGTGACACACGTCCTTCTTCTTCGTTAAGATCAAGGATTTTCACTTCAATTTCTTCACCAACAGTTACAACTGATTTTGGTGATACGTTACGTTCATGTGACAATTCAGTCAAGTGAACCAATCCGTCAACACCACCAAGGTCGATGAAAGCACCGAAGCTTGTGATACGTGCAACTTTACCAGTCACTACATCACCAACAGCCAATTTACCGAATACTTCAGCACGAGCTGCTGCTGTAGCTGCTTCAACAACTTCACGACGTGAAAGGATGAAGCGGTTTTCTTTAGCGTCAACTTCTTTGATTTTAGCATCAAATTCTTGACCTACAAAACGCTCAGTGTTACGTACGAAACGAGTATCCAACATTGAAGCTGGGATGAATCCACGAACACCTTCAAATTCTACTGAAAGTCCACCTTTAACGGCACGAGTTCCTTTAACAGTAACAACTTCTTCTTCGCGACCAACAAGTTTGTCCCATGCTTTGCGAGCTTCAAGGCGTTTTTTAGATACAAGGTATGTAACTGTATCAGTATCTTTACCAACTACTTGACGAAGTACAAGAACATCCAATACTTCTCCTACTTTAACAAAGTCATTGATATCTGCATCGCGATCGTTTGTCAATTCGCGAAGAGTCAAGACACCTTCAACACCAGTTCCAGAGATTGCAACGTTAGCTTGAGTCGCATCAACTGTCAATACTTCAGCACTAACAACATCACCAGTCTCAACTTGGCTAACGCTATTTAGCAAATCTTCAAATTCGTTCATCTAAAAAATCCTCCAACAATCAAGTTTTTCTTAAACTTGACATACTTATAAATTTTTTCCTAAGCACCCGCAAGAACATGTTCATATCGTTCACGTCTTTCAATTATAAAAATAAAATACCCTAAGATATTTTGCTTTTTATCTTGATCATTACCTAAGAACTGGGGTAGCTGGATTCGAACCAACGCATGAGGGAGTCAAAGTCCCTTGCCTTACCGCTTGGCTATACCCCATTGATGAAATGGAGAGAGAGGGATTCGAACCCCCGAACCCGAAGGAGCGGATTTACAGTCCGCCGCGTTTAGCCTCTTCGCTATCTCTCCTACAATCAACATGGACTATTATATCATGAAAATTTCAAAAAAACAAGACTTATTTTGCTAAATTATAATTTTCAATCAAAATTTCCACAGCTTTTTCCAATTTTTTATAAAAACTATCGACATTCCCATTCTTTATGATGGCAAATTGTCCATCTAATTCGGCAATTTCTCCGATAACTTTTTTACCAATGGTCAACGTATAACCTTCAAAACTATCTTTACCAACATTGACTTTGGCATCTGCTACTTGAATTTCGATTTTTTTATCTTTCTTGCTCATTTCATACCTCTCTTCACTTTTTCTATTTTACAAGAAAATTCTAAAACTAGCAAGAAAAAACTCTATATCATTCCAAGTCTGATATAGAGTTTTTCTGCCTTATTTAATGTGTTTTTCTAGTTCTTTTTGGTACTTACCATTTGATTCCAATTTTTCTTTTTGCCATTTTTTCAGTGCTTCTTCATATTCTTTGGTTGTAACGATATCTTTTTGCAATTTCATTCCTTTAAAGATATATGGGTCACCCTTAATACCAACTTGTGAGTATGGTTTTGAGAATGGCACGACATTACTTACAACTGGGGAACCACCAGATGACGCTGTTGGCATCAATAATGAACTATCTGTCAACCATGCTTGAGCCTTGGCATATTTTTCATAGCGTTCTTCAAGATTTGTAGTTTCTGAATCTGCATCATCCAATAATTTCTTATACTGGTCTAAACCAAGTTTCGCTACAACATCCTTATCTTTTCCTTTCGTAATACCAAGGTGTTTCATAGCTGAACCTGATTTAGGATCCATGATATTCAAGTAAGATGCTGGGTCTTGATAACTTGGAGCCCATCCTGTACTGTTCAAATCATAGTCTTTTTGAGAAGGAACACGCGCTTGAGAAGTGATTGTTTCCTTTTCATTATCTGTCATTTGAAGAACATCAATGACAACATTTTCAGCGCCAAGAGTTGATTCGATAGACTGTTTGAAAGAGTTGCTTTGTTGAACGGCGATGGTATCTGTTTGTTCAACTGGGACATCCAAGTGAATTGGGAAGCTTACCCCTTTAGATTCCAAGTCTTTCTTAGCTTTTTCAAATGCTGCCTTAGCCTTTTCAGGATTGTAGATAGAATCCTTACCGTCAACTAGCTCAACACCTTTCCACTGGTCACCATAGTTCACCAACTCTGCTTGAGCGATTTGACCAAAGTTTTTACCACCTGCTTGCACAAAGTTGTCAGGAACGAGACTGTTACGAATAATCTTGTCCGCACCGTCTTCACCATTTAGCTGGGCAGCATAAGAATGGCGGTTGAAGGCAAAGTTGATAGCCTGACGGAAGTCCTTATTCAGCATAGCTTCTTTAGTAGAAGTCTTTTGCTCTTCACTCGTTTTCGCAGTTTTATTGTATGACTGACGATTTACGTTAAAAGTGAAGTAATAACTACTTGAGTCCTGTGGGCTATAAGTAATTTTATCTCCGTATTGTTCCAAAGTTGAAGCAAAGTTTGAGCTACTTGGGAAGAGACGAGCTGTCGTATAGGCACCTGAAGAGAAGCTACGAATCAACGATTCCTGATCTGAACCATCATAGTAAGTCAATTTGATCTTCTCGATTTTTACCTTTTCTTTATCCCAGTAGTTTGGATTTTTCTCATATTCGATCAACGATTTAGACGTCAAGGTCTTCAAGATATAAGGACCATTGTAAAGAATCCCTGCTGGAGTAACTGCTCCATAATCTTTACCTGATGCCTTCAAAAACTCTTCATTTACAGGCAACATCGTTGCTGTTGTGACTTTAGAGTTCCAGAAACTTTCTGGTTTGTTTAGGGTATATTCGACTGTGTAATCGTCCAAGGCCTTGACACCAACTGTAGAGAAATCGTTCGTTTCACCAGTCATGTAGGCATCCAAGCCCTTGATTGAATTTTGGATAAGAGAAACACCGTCTGACTTACCGTCAGCTACGTGTTTCAATCCTGTCACAAAGTCATGGGCTGTTACTTCTGCATATTCTTCACCTTCAGAAGTGTACCATTTAACTCCTTTACGAAGTTTATAGGTATAAGTCAAACCATCTTTTGACACAGACCAATCTTCAGCCAAGGAAGGAATAACATTTCCGTATTGGTCGTTTTCCATCAAGCCATCAACCACGTTCCCGATGACATCTGTTGTAGATGTACGAGTCGCTATACTATAGTCCAAAGATGCTGGATCTACTGCATAGACATATGAAAATGTTGTCGGTGCATCTGCTTCTTTATCAGCTTTGCCACAAGCTACTAAAAGAACTGTTGTGCTCAGGACCACTCCTGCTGTTAAGAGCCACTTTTTCGATTTCATCAAAAATCTCCTTTTGTTTATTTTAATCTACTTTTACAATCCAACCTTCTGGCGCTTCAATATCACCAAACTGAATACCAGTCAATTCATCATAGAGTTTACGAGTCACAGGGCCAACTTCTGTTTCACTATAGAATACATGGAAATCATCACCGTGTTGAATTCCACCAATTGGCGAAATAACTGCTGCCGTACCACAAGCACCTGCCTCTACAAAACGATCCAGGTTATCAATTGGAACATCACCCTCAATAGGAGTCAAGCCCAAGCGGTGTTCTGCCAAATAAAGTAAAGAATACTTAGTAATAGATGGCAAGATAGATGGACTCAATGGTGTTACAAATTCATTGTCAGCTGTAATTCCAAAGAAGTTAGCTGAACCGACTTCTTCAATCTTTGTATGAGTTGAAGGGTCTAGGTAGATAACATCTGAGAAATGACGTGATTTGGCCAATTTCCCTGGCAAGAGACTGGCAGCATAGTTCCCACCAACCTTAGCCGCACCTGTACCATTTGGAGCAGCACGGTCGTATTCATCCTGAATCAAGAAGTTGGTTGGGACCAAACCACCTTTAAAGTAATTTCCAACTGGCATAGCAAAGATGGTAAAAATGTACTCCTCTGCTGGTTTTACCCCGATAATATCTCCAACACCAATCAAAAGGGGACGAAGATAAAGGGTTCCACCTGTTCCATATGGTGGTACGTATTCTTCATTCGCGCGGACAACTGCCTTACAAGCTTCTACAAACATATCTGTCGGAACTTGTGGCATTAAGAGACGATCACAAGTACGTTGCAGGCGTTTGGCATTTTCGTCAGGACGGAAAAGTTGAACACTACCATCCTTAGTACGATAAGCTTTCAAACCTTCAAATGCTTGTTGGCCATAGTGAAGACTTGGAGAAGACTCTGAAATATGCAAAGTTGCATCCTCTGTAAGCTCTCCTTGATTCCATTGTCCATTTTTAAAATGAGCAATATAGCGATAAGGTAATTTCATATAGGAAAAGCCGAGATTTTCCCAATCAATCGTTACTGTCATATTCCACTCCTTATTCTAAAAACCTATTTCTTTTATTCTACACTATTTTTCTAAAATAGCAAGCATATTTTGTAATTTTCAGAAAATTTCTTCAATAAAAAGAACCAGCTCTTCGAACTGATTCTTCATTTCACTTATTTGACTTCTGTAAATACTTCTTTAATGTAAGCGTCAAAAACTTCTTCATCTGAAATAGTATCAGAAATAAAACTTCCGTTGCTAGTGCGTTCTGACAAGTTCAAGTCTTGCAATCGGCTTTCATAGATTGTTCCTTTGTTTGATTGAACAAGCAGAGTTTGGTCGTTCTCTTCCACATCTGTGCTGAAGAGATCACCAATAAAGCCTTGTTCTGCAACCACTCCTGCCAAAAAGACACGATGCGGTTTGTTTTTCAACTCACGCAAGACTTGTAAGCCACGTTTGGCACGGCTGGTTGCCGAAATTTCGTCAATAGAAACACGTTTCAAACTTCCACGTTGGGTCAAGAGATAGAATGATGAGGTGTTACAGATAAAGGCGGATTGGAGGACATCATCTGCTTTCAGGTTCATAGCTTTGACACCTGCAGCCTTAGCACCGACAACTGGTACCTCTTCGATATTGAAACGCAGGGCATAACCGTTTTGACTAATCAAAAGAACATCATCTAGTTTAATCGGAGCCACTGCTACAATTTGGTCTGTCTCGTCTCTAAGCTTAGCATACTTAACTGACTTAGACTTGTAGGTCCGCCATGGGGTGAATTCTTTTCGTTCTACACGCTTGATTTGACCGAGACGAGTGGCTGCAAAGTAAGTTATCGCATCATCAAACTGATCCAGTACTTCCACATAAAGGATTTCTTCGTTGGTTTCAAAGTTTGTAATGGTCTGGCTCAGATGCTCTCCGATGTCCTTCCAACGAATATCTGCTAATTCATGGATTGGTCGATAGATGACATTTCCCAGACTTGTGAACATCAAGAGGTGTTGGGTTGTCTTGGCAGATTGAACAAAAATCAAACGATCGTCATCACGTTTACCAATTTCTTCCAGCGTTGAAGCCGCAAAGGAACGTGGACTGGTACGCTTAATGTAACCTGCCTTGGTCACGCTGACGTAGGTATCTTCCTCAGCAATAAGGCTAGCTGTATCAATTTCGATTGCTTTCGCAGTGTCTTCTAAAGAACTCAAACGCGGAGTTGCAAATTTCTTCTTGACCTCACGCAGCTCTTTCTTCATAAGATTATACATCGTCCGTTCATCACCAATAATAGCAGCAAGCATGGCAATCTTTTCACGAAGTTCTGCTTCTTCTTCCTGCAAGACAACCACATCGGTATTGGTCAAACGGTAAAGTTGCAAGGTTACAATAGCCTCAGCCTGCTCTTCTGTAAAGTCATAGCTGACCTTGAGGTTTTCCTTTGCGTCAGCCTTATTCTCAGAAGCACGGATAAGGGCAATAACTTCGTCCAAAATCGAAATCACGCGAATCAAACCTTCGACGATATGGAGACGTTTCTCAGCCTTTTCCTTGTCAAAGCGAGAACGCGCCAAAATTACTTCACGACGGTGGGCGATGTAGCTAGACAAAATTGGAACAATCCCAACCTGACGAGGTGTGAAATTGTCAATCGCCACCATGTTAAAGTTGTAGTTGATTTGAAGGTCGGTGTATTTGAAGAGATAGTTGAGTACGAGCTCGGTATTAGCATCTTTCTTGAGCTCAATAGCGATACGAAGACCGTCACGGTCAGACTCATCACGAACCTCAGCAATACCAGCTACCTTGTTATTGACACGAACATCATCGATTTTCTTGACCAGATTGGCCTTGTTGATTTCATAAGGAATCTCAGTAATAACGATTTGTTCCTTACCGCCTTTTAGCTTTTCAATCTCAGTCTTGGAACGAACAACAACGCGCCCTTTCCCAGTTTCATAGGCCTTCTTGATTTCATCACGACCCTGAATAATTCCTCCAGTTGGAAAATCTGGTCCCGGCAAGAATTCCATGAGTTTTTCAACTTTGGCCGTTGGGTGGTCAATCATATAAACCGCAGCATCAATGACCTCAGCTAAATTATGAGGTGGAATATCTGTCGCATATCCAGCCGAAATACCAGTCGATCCATTTACCAAGAGATTTGGAAAGGCTGCTGGCAAGACCGTTGGTTCTTTCTCGGTATCATCAAAGTTCCAAGCAAAAGGAACTGTCTTTTTCTCGATATCCTGAAGAAGATAACCAGCAATCTCAGACAAACGCGCCTCGGTATAACGCATAGCCGCAGGTGGATCTCCGTCCATAGAACCGTTATTACCGTGCATTTCAACCAATATCTCACGATTTTTCCAGTCCTGTGACATACGAACCATGGCATCATAGATAGAACTGTCACCGTGTGGGTGGAAATTCCCCATGATGTTACCGACAGACTTGGCCGACTTGCGGTAACTCTTATCAAAGGTATTGCCATCCTTATTCATCGAATAAAGAATACGGCGCTGAACCGGCTTCAAGCCATCACGAATATCTGGCAAAGCCCGGTCTTGAATAATGTATTTGGAGTAGCGACCAAAGCGCTCTCCCATAATGTCCTCCAGGGACATGTTTTGAATGTTACTCATATAGGATACAAAGCCCGTAAAATACCAAGTGAAAATAGAAAATTCTTGAAGTAAGCAAGCTCACAAGATAATTTATCTTTTTCACCTAGCATTTAGGGCGTGTTCAACTCCTTTCAAAGAATGTAGAGTAGGTTTTTATACAGTGAAGGATACTTTACAGAAATTAGTCCCTTATTCAGTTAAGATACAAAGGGATGTTTCAGCTTGCCGGAAATTTCTGTAGAAAAATAGGAAATCGATGTAGTGCTCTATGAAGTCAAGACGATTTGACTTTTTCCGAATAAAATTAGTCCCGTGTTCAGTTACTACTAACAAGCAAACGACTCTTTCTGTAGTTTAAAGTTTTAATTTATGTTTTTTGCTTACTTAGTGATTTGGAAGTATATCTTCAGCATACTGAATCATCTTCTCAGCCACTTCCATATCATAGTCAAATCCCATCTTGTGAGCAAGGAATTGAGCCTCTTGGTGGAAAAGTTCCATGGTAGCAAATAAAGACTGGGTGATTTTATCTAAACTTGAAAAATCAAGCAGATTTGATAATTCTTTCTCTTTCTCAGCAGGCAAATACTGAAAGAGGTACTTGTAGTTCTTGCCGATATCGACTTTCCCCCTATCACTTGCGACCTGCCAAGCTAAGATTCTCAGGAGTTCTTGTTGACAAATGCCATAGAGATGGTCGGTCGCATAGATGACTTGATTACGACAAATGCCCTTGACTACATAGGCAGACACCCACCAAAATTCATTGCAGGAATTTTTAAAATCTGTCTCACTAGCTGGACTCATCCAGAAACGCTCTAGATTTTGGGAATAGGGTTCAAATAAATGTTCTGGGTCTTCCAAAACAGTGAATCCTGCCTCACTATCCACCCACTCTTTGATACACTCTTTGTGGCAGAGTGTCAAATCAATCCGATTGCCATCTTCAAAAAGCATGAGATAGAGGCGACGGTGACCAAGGGTGACTTCTTGCTCAATAATGCGTTTGCCAAACTGGTCTAGCCAGGAAAGGTCACTCGTCAGATTATCTAAATCGTCCACGACATAGACCACGTCGTAGTCTTGAAATTCATCTTTTGGAGCATTTTGGTTTGTCCGTGAACCAGACATGGCGACAACTTTGACTTGTAAAGTTTTGGCAGTCTGTAAAATCAGATCTAACATTTCTGTTTCAGTCCTCATGTTAATACCCTATTTATCTTTATTCAGATATAAAACAATTTTATTATAACAAACTGTTTCCTAAATCCCTTCTCAAGACTGTCGCCATTCATCATAAGCTTCGATATCTGTTTTTACCATTGATAAACAAAGTCCAATTACTGCCACATCATCTAAATGTCCTACAAACGGAATAAAATCAGGAATAATATCTACTGGAGACAAAACATAAATAAGTGCACTCATAATTGCTAAAATTGTTCCATAAGGAACAGTAGTGTACTTCCCTTCTACATAATGTTTAATCAAAGAAATCATAATCGGGATAACAGCAAATTCTTCTCCAACTAATGGCATTTCTTTTATTTTTTGCTCCAATCGATATAAAAAATCATCTAATTCATCTTTATTATTTAATAAAGCCTCAGATTTTCCATAACCACTTTCAAGAGCTTCCTTTACTTGTTCTTCGTTAATATTGTTAGACATTTTTATTTCTCCATTTTGTTTTCTGTATTAATTTTATGATTTTTAAAACATCGTCGCTTCTTCCAGCGTAAACTTGACATTATCCTCAATCCACTTACGGCGTGGTTCTACCTTGTCACCCATGAGGACATTGACGCGACGTTCGGCGCGAGCTAGGTCTTCGATTGTGACACGAATGAGAGTTCGAGTTTCTGGATTCATGGTGGTCTCCCAGAGTTGGTCAGCGTTCATTTCACCGAGCCCCTTGTAGCGCTGTAGAGTGGCGCCTTTACCAAACTGCTTGCGGAGTTCTTCTAGCTCTCCGTCCGTCCAAGCGTAGGCCACTTCTTCTTTCTTGCCTTTGCCTTTGGACATCTTATAAAGAGGTGGAAGGGCGATATAGACATGTCCTGCCTCAACTAGGGGACGCATGTAACGGTAGAAAAACGTTAAGAGCAAGGTCTGGATATGGGCACCGTCGGTATCCGCATCGGTCATGATAATGATTTTATCATAGTTGGCATCTTCAATAGAGAAGTCTGCCCCAACACCCGCACCGATGGTATAAATCATGGTGTTGATTTCTTCATTTTTGAGGATATCCGCCATCTTGGCCTTGGCTGTATTGATAACCTTACCACGAAGGGGCAAGATTGCCTGGAACTTGCGGTCACGGCCTTGTTTGGCAGAACCACCGGCAGAGTCCCCCTCAACTAGATAGAGTTCATTCTTAGCAGGATTCTTGGACTGGGCTGGGGTCAATTTCCCAGATAATAAGCCCTTGTCTTTTTTATTTTTCTTCCCATTTCGGCTCTCATCACGCGCCTTACGTGCTGCTTCACGAGCATCACGGGCCTTGATAGCCTTGCGGATGAGGTTAGAAGCCAATTCACCATTTTCCATAAGGAAAAAGGTCAACTTATCCGCCACAACGCCATCCACAACGGGACGAGCAAGAGGGCTTCCTAGCTTGTCCTTGGTCTGTCCTTCAAACTGGAGGTGTTCTTCAGGAACCAAGATAGAAAGAACGGCTGCTAGTCCTTCACGATAGTCTGATCCTTCAAGGTTTTTATCTTTTTCCTTGAGAAGCCCCGTCTTACGCGCGTAGTCGTTCATAACCTTTGTAATGGCAGACTTGAGTCCTGTCTCGTGCGTTCCACCGTCCTTGGTGCGAACGTTATTGACAAAGGACAAGATGTTATCTGAAAAACCATCATTGTACTGGAGAGCTACTTCCACTTGGAAACCATTGTCTTCCCCTTCAAAGTAAAGAACCGGCGTTAAGGTCTCCTTGTCTTCGTTCAGATAAGAAACAAAGTCTTGTACCCCATTCTCATAGTGGAATTCAATCGCTTCATCTGTACGCTTGTCCGTCAAAGACAAGGTCACATTTTTCAAGAGAAAGGCTGACTCATTGAGGCGTTCTGAAATGGTATTGTACTTGAAGTCTGTCGTAGAGAAGACCGTCGCATCAGGCATAAAAGTAACCTTGGTACCTGTTTTAGACTTGGGTGCTGTACCGATTTTCTTCAGAGTCGTGACAGGTTTTCCACCATTTTCAAAACGTTGCTTGTAGATTGCACCATCGCGAGTGATTTCAACTTCTAGCCAACTAGAAAGGGCATTAACAACGGAAGAACCCACCCCGTGAAGTCCACCTGATGTCTTATAACCACCTTGACCAAATTTTCCTCCGGCATGAAGGATGGTAAAGATAACCTCTACAGTTGGAATTCCCATAGCGTGCATACCAGTCGGCATCCCACGACCATGGTCTTGAACCGTTAAACTGCCGTCTTTATTAATGGTCACATCAATACGGTCACCAAATCCAGACAAGGCCTCATCGACAGCATTATCGACGATTTCCCAGACTAGGTGATGGAGACCAGCACCATCGGTCGATCCGATATACATCCCCGGACGTTTTCGAACCGCATCCAACCCTTCTAGCACCTGAATGGCGTCATCATTATAATTATTAATATTGATTTCCTTTTTTGACACAAGGAACCTCCTATTCGTTCATCTTTACTATTCTACAAGTTTTCCAAGGATTTTGCAAAATTTTTCTTTCTCCGTTGTGACAATTTCAGAAGTGATTCTCTGCCTTTCTTCTCCATTTCATGATATAATAGGAGTATGATTACAATAGTTTTATTAATCCTAGCCTATCTGCTGGGTTCAATTCCGTCTGGTCTCTGGATTGGACAAGTATTCTTTCAAATCAATCTGCGCGAGCATGGTTCTGGTAACACTGGAACGACCAATACCTTCCGCATTTTAGGTAAGAAAGCTGGTATGGCAACCTTTGTGATTGACTTTTTCAAAGGAACCTTGGCAACACTTCTTCCGATTATGTTTCATCTGCAAGGCGTTTCGCCTCTCATCTTTGGACTTTTGGCTGTTATTGGTCATACCTTCCCTATCTTTGCAGGATTTAAGGGAGGCAAGGCTGTCGCAACTAGTGCTGGAGTGGTTTTCGGATTTGCACCTGTCTTCTGTCTCTATCTAGCAGTTGTTTTCTTTGGAACCCTCTATCTTGGTAGTATGATTTCACTGTCTAGTGTCACAGCATCTATCGCAGCTGTCATCGGAGTTCTACTCTTTCCACTTTTTGGTTTTATCCTGAGCAACTATGACCCTCTATTCATCGCTATTATCCTAGCTCTTGCTAGTTTGATTATCATTCGTCATAAGGACAACATCGCTCGTATCAAAAATAAAACTGAAAATCTTGTCCCTTGGGGATTGAACCTAACCAACCAACATCCTAAAAAATAAAACGCCAGTTCATTCTGAACTGACGTTTTTTGTATGCTTATTTTGATTTGATATAGTTAATACCATCTGCTTTTGGTGCAACTGCTTTTCCAAAGAAGGCTGCCAAGACAAGAATTGTCAAAACATAAGGTGCGATTTGAAGATAAACCGCAGGCACTCCTTGTAGGAATGGCAATTGAGAACCGATAACAGCCAAACTTTGTGAAAGTCCAAAGAAAAGACTAGAAAGCATGGCTCCGATTGGATTCCATTTTCCGAAAATCATCGCAGCAAGAGCGATAAATCCAGGTCCAACAATAGTTGTCACTGAGAAGTTAACCGAAATCGATTGAGCATAAATCGCTCCGCCAATTCCACCTAGGAAACCTGAAATGATAACCCCTAAATATCTCATCTTGTAGACATTGATTCCCAATGTGTCCGCTGCTTGCGGATGTTCACCTACAGAGCGGAGACGAAGACCAAAGCGAGTCTTGAAGAGGATAAACCAAGCAAGGAATGAGAAGACAATCGCGATATAACCTAGCAGACTTGTTGATTTGAAGAAGATATCACCAATCACTGGAATATTTGCCAAGACTGGGAAGTCAAAGCGTCCGAAAGTCTGGCTTAAGTTATCTGTTTGACCTTTATTATAAAGCACTTTCACTAAGAAAACAGCCAAGGCAGGCGCCATCAAGTTCAATACTGTACCACTGACAACATGGTCTGCACGGAAATGAACCGTCGCAGCTGCGTGGATGATAGAGAAGAGACCACCAACTAATCCTGCCACAAGCAAGGATAACCAAGGAGTTGCTGCGCCAAATTGTTCTGCAAATTCAAGGTTAAAGACGACTCCAGAAAAGGCACCCATAACCATAATTCCTTCAAGGCCGACGTTTACCACACCACCACGTTCAGAGAAAACACCACCAATACTTGTAAAGATGAGGGGGGCTGAGTAAATCAGCATAGAAGACACCAAGAGGGTGAGCAAGGTTGTAATAGACATCTTTACTTACCTCCTTTAACTTGTTTTTTCGGTTTGACAAAGCGTTCGATAAGATAATGAACACTGACAAAGAAGATAATAGACGCTGTTACAATGCTGACAAGCTCAGATGGTACCTGCGCCGCATTCATACCAGGAGCCCCAACTTGGAGAACACCAAATAGGAAGGCTGCAAAGAGAATACCAATTGGTGAGTTTGCTGCAAGCAGGCTAACTGCCATCCCGTTAAATCCGACAGCTAAGGATGCCCCTTGAACATAGACGTTCTGGAAGGTTCCTAGACCTTCAACAGCTCCACCAAGACCTGCCAAGGCACCTGAAATAATCATTGATAGAATGATTGTTCGTTTGGCAGAAATACCAGCGTATTCTGATGCGTGAGGATTAAGACCAACCGCACGGATTTCAAAACCAAGGGTTGTTTTCTTGAGCATGAACCAAATGACTGCAACGGCAATGAGAGCAAAGAAAATACCGATATTCATGCGCGAATTACCAGTCAACTCAGCCAACCAAGGGGTCTGATAGGTTGCATTAGCCCCAACACGAACGGTCGAATCTGTACTTTGCATGAAGTCTTTAGGGAAAGCATGGATAAAGGCATTTCCTACATACAAGACAATGTAGTTCATCATAATGGTTACGATAACCTCTGACGTCCCCAGATAGGCTCTCAGAATACCTGGAATGGCACCAACAATTCCACCAGCAATCAAGGCAATCACGATGGTTGCTAGAATCATCAAGGGACGTGGCATATCTGGATGCGACAGGGCAAACCAACCACTGAGAATCCAACCAGCTAAAGCCTGACCAGGAAGTCCAACGTTAAAGAAACCAGCACGACTGGCAACGGCAAAACCAAGACCAATCAAGACCAAAGGTCCCATAGCACGGAAGATTTCCCCAATCCCGCGTAGACTACCAAAGGCTGTATAGAACAATTCTTCGTAGCCCCAAATGGCATCATAACCGAAGATCCACATGACAATGGCTCCGAGTAGGATTCCTAGGAAGACAGAAATCAAGGGAACCGAAATTTGTTGTAATTTTTTAGACATCACTCTTCTCCTTTCCCAAGTTTCCACCAGCCATCAAGACACCAAGTTCTTGCTTATTGGTTGTTTCTGGTGATACAATACCTTGAATCTTACCATCGTGAATAACGGCAATACGGTCTGAGACGTTTAAAATCTCATCTAGTTCAAAGCTGACAACAAGGACAGCCTTTCCATTATCACGCTCTTCAATCAAGCGTTTGTGGATATATTCAATGGCACCGACATCCAAACCACGAGTTGGCTGGCTGACGATAAGGAGATCAGGATCACGATCAATTTCACGAGCAATAATTGCTTTTTGTTGATTTCCTCCTGAGAGTGCCGCTGCAGGAACAAATTCGCTGGCAGCACGAACATCAAACTCTTCCATCAGCTTTTTAGCATAAGAAGTAATATTTGAATAGTTCAAAATTCCATTTTTACTATGTGGTTCTTTGTAGTAAGTTTGAAGGGCAATATTTTCAGAAATCATCATTTCCAAAATCAAACCATCACGGTGACGGTCTTCTGGAACGTGCCCAACACTCAACTCTGTAATCTGACGTGGGTGCAAACCTACAATTGAATCTCCTTTTAGCTCAATGCTACCAGATTCAACCTTGCGAAGACCTGTGATGGCTTGAATCAGTTCAGACTGACCATTCCCATCAATCCCCGCAATACCAACAATCTCTCCTGCGCGAACATCCAAGGATAGATTTTTAACAGCTGGGACACCACGGTTTTCATTGACAACTAAATCTTTGATTGACAAGACCACTTCTTTTGGTTGGGAAGCTTGTTTCTCTGTCTTAAAGGAAACAGAACGTCCCACCATCATTTCGGCCAAATCAGCATTGGTAGCTCCTGCAATTTCTACAGTTTCAATTGATTTCCCACGACGTATAACTGTAACGCGGTCAGAAACTGCGCGAATCTCGTCCAACTTGTGGGTAATCAAGATAATTGATTTTCCTTCTTTGACAAGATTTTTCATAATAGCCATCAACTCCTCAATTTCTGATGGAGTCAAAACAGCCGTTGGTTCGTCAAAGATAAGAATGTCAGCCCCCCGATAAAGGGTTTTTAAAATTTCTACACGTTGTTGGGCTCCAACTGAGATGTCTGCTACCTTGGCAGAAGGGTCCACAGCTAATCCATAACGTTCAGAAAGAGCCTTGATTTCTTTGCTAGCTCCAGCGATATCTAGCACACCATTTTTAGTCAATTCACTTCCTAAAATGATGTTTTCAGCCACCGTGAAAGCCTCTACCAACATAAAGTGCTGGTGAACCATTCCGATTCCCAAACCAGCTGCTTTAGATGGGGAGTCGAGGTTGACAACTTGACCGTTGACCACGATTTCACCACTAGTTGGTTCAAGAAGCCCTGCTAACATGTTCATGAGCGTGGACTTACCAGCCCCATTTTCTCCTAAAAGTGCATGAATTTCACCTTTTCGTAGGTGCAGGTTGATTTTGTCGTTGGCAACAAATTCACCAAACACCTTGGTAATATCACGCATCTCAATGACATTTTCGTGTGCCATGTGCTCTTCCTTTCAGAGTCTTATTTTATTTCAATAAAACTTGCTAGTTTGTCTAGTAGCAAGCTTTACTGAGACAAAATGACTTTGTCTCAACTCTTAAAAAAGCGACCGAGGGCCGCTTCCTAAGAAATGACTTCCATCCATTATTTTGCAGGAACTTTTACGCTTCCATCAAGGATTTTAGCTTTAGCATCTTCGACAGCTTTTTTACCTTCTTCTGAAAGGTTAGTTGTTACCAAGTCAACCCCTTTATCTTTCAATGAGTAAACGATCACTTGACCACCAGGGAACTCACCTTTTTCTGCTTTGTTAGAAATATCTTTTACAGTTGTACCAACTTGTTTCAAAGTAGATACAAGAACAAAGTTTGATTCTTTACCATCTTTAGAAGTGTATTTACCTTCTGCTTCTTGGTCACGGTCAACACCGATAACCCAAACTTTTTCATTTTCAGGACGGCTTTCGTTGAGTGATTTTGCTTCTGCAAAGACACCAGCACCTGTACCACCAGCTACTTGGTAAACAATATCTGCACCGGCTGCGTATTGTGCGGCTGCAATTGTTTTACCTTTAGCAGCATCACCAAATGAACCAGCGTAGTCAACTTGTACTTTGATAGATGGGTCTACTGACGCAACACCAGCCTTGAATCCTGCTTCAAAACGAGAGATAACTTCTGACTCCTGCCCACCTACAAAACCAACTTGTTTTGTTTTAGTTGTTTTTGCTGCAGCTACACCTGCAAGGTAACCTGACTCATTATCAGCGAAAGTTACGCTCGCAACATTCTTTTGATCTTTAATCACATCATCAATCAAGACATAGTTCAAATCAGTGTGCTCTTTAGCTGCTTCTTCAACCGCATTGTGAAGGGCAAAACCAACACCGAAGATCAGGTTGTAACTTCCAGCCGCTTGTTGCAAGTTGTTAGCGTAGTCAGCTTCACTTGTTGATTGGAAGTAAGTGAAACCTTTATCTTTTGAAAGATTGTGTTCTTTACCCCAAGCCTGCAAACCTTCCCAAGCTGATTGGTTGAATGATTTGTCATCAACACCACCAGTATCAGTGACGATTGCTGCTTTTGTCTTCAAATCAGAAGATGAATCTGCCTTACGAGAAGAGCGGTTACCACATGCAGCAAGTCCAACTGCTGCCACTGCAACTAGACCAAGGCCTAGCCATTGTTTCTTGTTCATTACTGAACCTCCTAAATAAGATGTGCAACGATGTTGCAAGTATGGATTGATCGGTCACAAGGACCGTGCCACTCAAAGAGCGACTCAGACTAGTTTAAGTCTGTAAAAGAATATGGAAGTAATTCCCCGACCGTCATCTCGACCGTCGATTTATCTTTTGCGACTAAGGTCACTTTTAGATCTTGTTCAAAAAATTCGACCATTACTTGGCGACAAGCACCACATGGTGAGATTGGCTTTTCAGTCTGTCCATAGACAATCAATTCTGAAAATTCTCTTTGTCCTTCAGATATAGCCTTAAAAATGGCTGTTCTCTCACCACAATTGGTCAAAGGATAGCTAGCATTTTCGATATTCACTCCCGTGTAAACACTTCCGTCTTTGGCTACTAAAACTGCTCCGATAGGAAAGTGAGAATAGGGGACATAGGCATGTTTGCTGGTTTCAATTGCTAGTTCAATCAACTCAGTAGTCGCCATCTGCCAATTCTCCTTTTAAAATAGCTACACCAGCTGACGTTCCGATACGGGTCGCACCTGCTTTGACAAAGGCAAGAGCATCTGCATAAGAACGAGCTCCACCAGAAGCCTTGACACCCATATCAGGTCCAACTGTTTCACGCATTAATGTAACATCTGCTATCGTAGCGCCGCCAGTTGAAAAGCCAGTAGATGTTTTGACAAAGTCCGCTCCCGCTTTTTGGGCTAATTGACAAGCCACAACTTTTTCTTGGTCTGTCAGAAGGCAAGCTTCAATAATAACTTTCACTAACTTGTCATCACTTGCTTCTACAACAGCACGGATATCTGATTCAACCAAATCAAGATTTCCTGATTTGAGAGCACCGACATTGATCACCATATCAATCTCATCTGCGCCATTTTGAATCGCTTCTTTGGTTTCAAATGCTTTCACGGCTGAAGTTGTTGCCCCCAAGGGGAAACCAACCACTGTGCAGACCTTGACATCTGTACCTTCAAGCCCTTTTTTAGCATGTTCAACCCAGGTCGGATTGACGCAGACGCTAGCAAAATCATACTCTCTAGCTTCAGACAACAAACAATCAATTTGTTTTCCTGTCGCATCTTGCTTCAAAAGCGTATGATCGATATATTTATTTAATTTCATATACGGATTCTCCTGTCGTTTATGAGATAATTTCTATAATTTCTCGTAAACTTTGCACCCTATCATTTATTTTAACATATTTTTGAAAATCTGTAACTAGCTGAGGAGAATTTTTTCCATTTGTGTATACTTTTGCAACAATTTCTCCCTTTTGAACGGAATCTCCAACTTTCTTTTCAAAAACAATTCCAGTTTCATAGTCCAAATCATCAGTCTTGACTGCACGACCAGCACCCAGTCTCATGGCATAGAGACCAAATTCCATGGCTGGAAGCGCTGAGATAATACCTGTTTCTTGGGCAGGGATTTCCACCACATGGGACACATTGACTGGGCGATAGAGGTCTTCCAAGTCTCCACCTTGAGCTTGCACCATCTTCTCAAACTTAGCCAGTGCTTGGCCATTTTCAAGATGTTGGTGAACTTCCTCAACTGTCTTGTTTACATTTGCCAAACCAAGCATAATTTGAGCCAATTCACAGATGAAGTGAGTAATATCCTGACGGCCTTGTCCTTGTAAAATCTCCAGTGCTTCAAGGATTTCCAGACGATTTCCAATCGCTCGTCCCAAAGGCTGACTCATATCTGTAATCACGGCTACCGTCTTTCGACCAACTGCCTTACCAAGATCCACCATGGTTTGAGCCAGTTCTCGCGCCTCATCAACCGTCTTCATGAAGGCACCCTCTCCGACAGTTACGTCTAGCAAAATAGCATCCGCTCCTGCCGCGATTTTCTTACTCATGACAGAACTAGCAATCAAAGGAATCGTGTCAACAGTTGCGGTTACATCACGGAGGGCGTAGAGAAGCTTGTCAGCTTTGACCAACTGGTCTGATTGCCCAATGACAGATACTCCAATGTCCTGCACCTGACGAATGAAATCTTCTTGACTGCGCTCGACTTGATAGCCCTTAATGGACTCCAATTTATCAATTGTACCACCAGTATGGCCGAGACCTCGACCACTCATTTTTGCCACAGGCACACCAAAGCTAGCAACAAGGGGAGCCAAAATCAAGGTTACCTTATCACCAACACCACCCGTGGAATGCTTGTCAACCTTGACTCCATCAATAGCTGATAAATCAAACTCTTGCCCAGTCTTAACCATATTCATAGTCAAATCTGAGATTTCTCGTGTCGTCATTCCTTTGAAATAAACAGCCATAGCAAAGGCAGACATCTGATAATCAGGAACAGTTCCTGATACATAGCCTTCAACTAGCCATTCAATTTCACTCGAAGTTAATTCTTGACCGTCTCGTTTTTTTTGGATTAAATCAACTGCTCTCATTCTTTCACACTTCTAAGGATATAGTATCCCTTATCTTTTTTGACGATTTCACAATTGCCAAACACCTCTTCCATCTTGGACTTGGCACTTGGAGCCCCTTGTTTTTTCTGGATAACGATGGTCAAATCCCCACCAGTTTCCAAGAAATCTTTGCTTTTCTCAATGATTTCATGAACCACTTGCTTGCCTGCACGGATAGGAGGATTGGAAATGACATGGTCAAATGTACCTTCAACTTGTTCATAGATGTTGGACTGGAAAATCGTCGCTTTTACTTTATTTCGTTCAGCATTTTGTCGCGCCAAATCCAAGGCACGATTATTGATATCGACCATGGTCGCCTGAACTCCATAAGCCTTAGCTAAGGACAAGCCCAAAGGTCCATAACCACAGCCTACATCAAGGACAGTCTCTCCTTGGTTGACCTCTAGACACTTGAGCAAGAGTTGACTGCCAAAGTCAATCATTTTCTTGCTAAAAACACCCGCATCCGTCAAAAAGGTCATTTTTTCTCCCAACAAGTCCACTCTCAACTCATGAATGTCGTGAGCAGCGTCAGGATTTTCTGCATAATACATTTTACTCATGAAACTATTTTACCATAATTTGACTTAAATTGTAAATCGTTTACAAGTTGATAATAAAACGAAAAAGACTGAAGAAAGCTAGTAAGTAAAACATTTTCTTCAATCTCTTTAAATTATTGGAAACGAATGACAAACCATTGGGAGCTATAAGGTATCACAGTCAAGATAAAACAACAAATTTATTGTCTATAATCAAGCGCATTTTTATTACGATTGCTTAACCTTCAAATACTTTATTATCAACAAAATTCCCAACAGGATGTTTAGATAAAAGCCCAACTGATAAGTTTGTGTCAGAATTTCCAAACTTGTCCAAAGCCGAACCAAATCTTCTAGCGACATGCGGAAGAAATAACCCTCTGTAGCAATCCACAGAACTAAGAAGACATAACTACCAGCAGCAAGCCATTTCGTCCACCGTTTTTTTAGTAGGCAAGCAATCAAGAGCGAACAGATAAAGATAGCTGTTACAATAGCATGTTCCATCAAAAAAGTAAAACCGTAATAGATTTCCACAAAGCGTCTACCATTATCCGCATTGACTCCTTTTATAAAAGGTAGTGCAAAACTTAAAATAAAACAAAGTTCCAATGTGTAACGTTTTAAGATTTTCATAGTACACCTCCTATAAGTTGTAACCCTCAAAGCCCCCTTTATTAGCTTATAAGTCAGGAGAAACCAGTTCCTACTTCATCACCAAATTGTTCATCCTCTATCTACATCTATTATATAATATTGACTTACCACATTCAAGAAACCGCTTTATTTTTTTAGCTTTTTATGGTATGATAGACAAAATATCTAGGGGAAAACAAATGACCAACGAATTTTTACATTTTGAAAAAATCAGCCGCCAGACTTGGCAATCTTTACATAGAAAGACAACACCTCCTTTGACTGAAGAGGAATTAGAATCCATCAAGAGTTTTAATGACCAGATTAGTTTACAAGATGTTACTGATGTCTATCTTCCCCTAGCCCATCTCATCCAGATTTACAAGCGCACAAAGGATGATTTAGCCTTTTCAAAAGGAATTTTCCTTCAACGTGAAAGCAAATCCCAACCTTTTATTATTGGAGTTTCTGGGAGTGTTGCCGTTGGAAAATCCACAACTAGTCGTCTACTGCAAATCCTACTGTCCCGTACACTTACAGATGCTACGGTTGAGTTGGTAACAACTGACGGCTTTCTCTATCCTAACCAGACCTTGATTGAACAAGGGATTTTAAATCGCAAGGGATTTCCTGAAAGCTATGATATGGAAGCTCTTCTCAACTTCCTGGACCACATCAAAAATGGACAAGATGTGGATATTCCTGTCTATTCTCATGAAGTCTACGACATCGTACCAGAGGAAAAGCAAAGCGTCAAAGCTGCTGATTTTGTGATTGTTGAGGGAATCAATGTCTTTCAAAATCCACAAAACGAGCGTCTCTATATCACTGACTTCTTTGACTTTTCCATCTATGTTGATGCGGCAGTCGATGACATCGAGAGTTGGTATCTGGACCGTTTCTTGAAGATGCTGAGCCTAGCCCAAAACGACCCTGATAGCTACTATTATCGTTTTACTCAAATGCCGATTGGAGAAGTGGAATCCTTTGCCCATCAGGTCTGGACCAGTATCAATCTCACAAATCTACAAAATTATATTGAACCAACCAGAAATCGTGCGGAAGTGATTCTTCATAAAACAAAGAATCATGAAATCGATGAAATTTACTTAAAAAAATAATTTTCCCTTGTCAAAACGTAAGTTTTCAGATATAATGGTATAGTTAGTAAATATGGAGGTAAGAACATTGGCAAACATTAAATCAGCTATCAAACGCGCTGAATTGAACGTTAAACAAAACGAAAAGAACTCAGCTCAAAAATCAGCTATGCGTACTGCTATCAAAGCTTTCGAAGCAAACCCATCTGAAGAACTTTTCCGTGCTGCTAGCTCAGCTATCGATAAAGCAGAAACTAAAGGTTTGATTCACAAAAACAAAGCAAGCCGCGATAAAGCTCGTCTTTCAGCTAAACTTGCTAAATAAGAAACAGTCCATAGAGGCTGTTTTTTTGTCTCCAAATTGGAAAGGGTAGAAAATGAAAATCGCAATTATCGGATATTCTGGTGCTGGTAAGTCAACTCTAGCCGAAAAGTTGTCTCACTGCTACTCCATCCCAAAACTTCACATGGACACACTCCAATTTCAACCTGGTTGGCAAGACAGTGATCGCGAATGGATGTTGACCCAGATGAAAAACTTTTTCACAAAGCATGAATCTTGGGTTATCGATGGGAATTATTCTTGGTGCTATTACGAAGAAAGAATGCATGAAGCTGACCAAATCATCTTTCTAAATTTTTCCCCATTGACCTGTCTCTTTCGAGCCTTTAAACGTTATCTCACATACCGAGGCAAGGTCAGAGAAAGTATGGCAGCTGGTTGCCAAGAACAATTTAATTGGGAGTTTATTCGATGGATTCTCTGGGATGGGCGGAGCAAATTCGCTAAGGAGCGCTATAAGTGGGTTCAAGAAACCTATCCAGATAAAGTGGTCATCCTAAGATCACAAAAAGAGATAGATCAATTTCTGGATAAGAAAAGGAAGTCCTCCAATTCATAAAGAAGGACTTCCTTTTTGGCTATAATTAATCTGCAATCAAAGTTTCCAAACCAACCTTCATCATATCGGTGAAGGTATTTTGGCGTTCTTCTGCAGTCGTGTCTTCATCTGGATTGACCAAACTATCAGAGATAGTCATGATAGCAAGGGCATCAACATGATGTTGGGCAGCCAAATAGTAGAGAGCTGCTGCTTCCATTTCCACAGCCTTGACTCCCCATTTACCAAGCTCGATATTCTTTTCAAAGTAGTTTGAGTAAAAGACATCAGAAGACAAAACGTTCCCAACGTGGGTGGTCATACCAAGTTCTTTAGCGATATGGTAGGCCTTGTCCAGCAAATCAAAGCTAGCGATTTGTGGGAAATCGTACTGTGGCCAGTCATTGCGGATGATGTTAGAGTTGGTTGCAGCTGCTTGCGCCAAAACCAATTCACGGACGTGAACATCTTCATTCAATGAACCTGCTGTTCCCACACGGATCAATTTTTTCACACCGTAGTCAACAATCAACTCACGCGCATAAATCGAAATCGATGGCATTCCCATCCCAGTTCCCATGACAGAGACACGGTGGCCCTTGTAAGTACCAGTATAACCAAACATGTTACGCACTTCGTTAAAACAAATAGCATCTTCAAGGAAATTCTCCGCAATAAACTTAGCACGAAGAGGATCCCCAGGAAGAAGAATTTTATCAGCAATTTCACCCTGCTGAGCAGCAATATGGATAGACATAATTTATGATACAAAGAGCGACAAGAAAACGACTGAAAATTAGGAATCTGACGAGAAATCCTGATTTCTCAGTCAGATTATCTATTTTCCGAGTTTTCCGCTCGTGTTCAAATTAGAACACCTCACTCTACCTTTCTTTTTTTATATTGAGAAAGATACCAAACCCGTCAAAAAGCAAAGGGAAAATAGGAGTTGGGTGCAGTGAGCGATGCTCGCTAGGCCAACTATCTTTTTCCCACTGCTTTTAGGGTGGGTTCAATTCCTTTCTTTCTTAATTTTGATGATATTGAGAAGATTAGAACGGCTTCAATTCAAACCCGAATTCTCCTTCTCTTCTGAGTTTTTAGAAAAGTTTTCCGCTCGTGTTCAAATCAAAACACACGCTCTACCTTTCTTTTTTTATTTTTATATTTTATAGCTAGGAAAAATCGAATTCAATCAAGATTCCAATAGGCCTACTTCATTTTTATTTAAAACAGTTATTGATAAACTGACAATAGTTTTTAATCTTTTAAGTTAAATCCTTAACTAGAAGAAATGGGCATTTCCTACCTAATTACTTTATTATTTGACTTCTGACACAGTATGCTAGCCCAAGGAAAGCGGTCTAACATTTTTGTAAATCCATAGGCTAAAACAGCTGTTACTAAGAGATACGGAAGAGAATCTATACCTAGCCCAGTGAAACCTATAACTAATCCGGTTGCAGAAATGGGCGCCCTCAAGGTCACAGACAAAAAGCAAACAGATCCCAAAAGTAAAACGGTTGGCTGACTGTCCAAACCTAGAATCATACCCAAGAGAGCAACTCCAGCCATCCCCAAGGCAAAAGATGGCGTAAGAGTACCGCCATAGGCTCCTGCCCAAAGAGTAATAAGAACGACCAATGCTTTTAGGATAAACAAGAGGAGTACTGTTTTGCCATTGCTACCATTTAATACTTCCTGAGCCATCATCCGTCCATTGCCAAGTAGATGTGGAAAGGAACTTGCAAGACCAACAAGAAAAAGAAAAGCTGAGGGCAATGTGAGAAGTACTCGTTTATCTTTTATCCTGTTTGAAGACACTTCTTTACTCAAGCGACCAAAAAGCCAAGCCAGTGGGGTTAAGAAAAGAAGTAATAAGGGAATAATCCATATTTCCTTTAATGACCATGTGATGGCTGGAATCTGGTAGAGAGCCTGATCTGAAATAACCAAGCCTGCTGTATAGGTTGACACATAAGTAGTCAAACCGACTAAGATAAATCGTTTAATAGATAGAGCAATTCCTAGAGTTTCAAAAACAAAGAAGACACTTGTTAATGGAACCTGGTAGACAGCTGCTAAACCAGCACCAGCACCACAAGCAAGGAGAAAGATTTGATCCTTCTTAGAGAGAAAACATATTTTTCCAATTGGCCCTGCAAATAGAGTTCCAATCTCTCGTGGTGCAGCTTCTTTACCAATAGGCGCTCCCCCTCCAACTGCAATAATCTGCCAAATTGAATGAAATAGCTGTCTTAAAAAATGAAGCTTGTATTGTGAAGTCTCATCCTTCATCTGAGCTTTGATGGAATAAATCTTCGACCCTTTTTGCAAGAAATACCATACCAAGGATGAGCCAAGACCCACCATTATTAAACTTAATCCTATCCGTAACGAGGAAACTCCATCTGTCAAAAATCCACTATGATGTTCTGACTGACCAAAAGCTAGACTCTCTACTATCTCTAAAAGATAATGGAGAAAAATACCAGATAAACCCGAAACTATTCCTTGTAGAATGACTGCTAGGAATAATCTAAAATTATAAGGAATCTTTCGAAAAATCTCCTCAATTCTTTGACCATAGTTACAATTCAGCAAGAATGGCTTTAAGTAAGCCTTTGAAGTCACCTTTGACACGTTCGGTTACTTCCACCACTTCTTCGTGGTTGAGTTCTTCTTGGAAACCAGCGGCATGGTTGGTAATACATGAGATACCAAGAACTTTCAAGCCAGAGTGGGCTGCTACAATCACTTCAGGAACAGTAGACATACCAACAGCATCTGATCCAAGGGTCTTATAGGCACGAATCTCTGCTGGTGTTTCATAAGTTGGACCAGTCACACCGATATAGACACCTTCATCAAGCTTGATACCAAGTTTTTTAGCCACTTCATGGGCAGTGGCACGGTATTCTGGTGTGTAGGCCTTGGACATATCCGGGAAACGTGGACCAAAGTCATCCAAGTTTTCACCCATCAATGGGTTTTGCCCCGTCATGTTGATATGGTCTGAGATAGCCATCAAAGTACCTGGACCGTAGCCGATACCTCCTGCAGCATTGGTTACAATGACACCTTCACATCCAAGAACTTTCATCACACGAACTGGGAAAGTCACGACTTCCAGAGGGTTGCCTTCGTAGAAATGGAAACGCCCTTGAAGAGCCAAGACCTTGCGACCTGCAAGCTCACCATATACCAATTTACCAGCGTGACCGACTACTGTAGAGCGGCCCCAGTTTGGAATCTCAGCATAGTCTACTACAACTGCATTTTCGATTTCTTCTGCAAGTTCTCCCAGGCCTGATCCAAGGATTAGACCGAACTCAGGCACTTGGATTCCCTTGTCTTTCAGGAAAGCAGCTGTTTCATTGATTTTGTCTAAAAATAGCATTGTGTGTCTCCTTTTTTAGTTTTTAGCATTTGACCGATTTTGTCAAAAGTTTTAGCATTACGAATGGTGATTTGGCGGTAGAAAGGCATCTTGAGTAAGTACTTGTGATAGGCCGTTTCGTAGTATGATTCTTCGGAATATTTTCCCCAGAAAATACCAAGTTTTCCAAAATGAACGACTTCATCTTCCAGTTCCAAACTGTCCACTTTCTCGATGACTTGATCCACATCCAAGCCCTCCGTATAGAAAAGGACATCTTTTCGAGCTAGGTCTTTGGTCCACCAATCTGGCAGATTCTCCAGCTCTGCTTCATATTCTTCATGACTCAGCAAAGAAAAGCTCTGAATAAATGGATAATAGACTTCAAAGAATGCCTCTAACTTTTCAACCAATCGTTCTTTGGGGTCTGTCGAAGTAAAGAAAATATTGCCACTGTTGATGTAGGTCTCAACCTTTTCCAGTCCCAACTCTGTCAGTTCTTGACGAAGTTGCGCCATGACAACCTTATTTTTCCCACCGACATTAATGCCCCGAACAAGTAAAGCATATCGCGTCATCTTATACCAATTTATCTAAGAAACTTTCACCAATCATGGCAGTTTCAACACCAAAGTTATCTGCAACTGTCGCTGAGATATCTGCAAAATGTCCGACTGGTAGCAAACCGTTCCCTTTAAAGGCAGGGCTGTAGGCCAACAATGGAATATATTCACGAGTGTGGTCTGTTCCTGCGTAAGTTGGATCGTTCCCGTGATCCGCAGTAATCAAGAGAAGGTCATTCTCTCTCATGGCTGCGATAATTTCAGGCAAGCGTTCATCAAACTCATGCAAGCAATCACGGTAACCATGAGCATTGCGACGGTGGCCATAAAGGGCATCAAAGTCAACCAAGTTTGTGAATGAGAATCCTTTTTCAAACTCAGCAAGTCCCATAGTCTTCAATAGTGTATCAATTCCATGACTATTTGACTTGTTGTGACCCATATCATGGTTGATACCCACACCGTTAAAGATATCATTGATTTTACCAACAGCATAAGTATCGATACCAGCTTCGTTTAATTTATCCAACACAGTTGGTGCAAATGGGGATACGGCCAAGTCACGACGGTTGGCTGTACGAATGAAGTTACCAGGTTCACCTACATAAGGGCGAGCAATGATACGACCTAGAAGGGCAGGACGCTCAAGTGTAATTGAACGAGCGTATTCACAGATACGGTACAATTCGTCCAAAGGAATAATGTCTTCGTGGGCAGCAATTTGCAAAACAGGGTCAGCTGAAGTATAGATAATCAACTCTCCAGTTTCCATCTGACGTGGTCCAAAGTCATCGATAACAGCTGTTCCTGAGTAAGGTTTGTTAGCTTCACGAATAACCTTGCGTCCTGAAAATTCTTCGATTTTTGACAGGATTTCTTCTGGGAATCCATTCCAGAAAGTATCGAAAGGCTCAGTAATGTTGAGTCCCATGATTTCCCAGTGTCCAGTCATGGTATCCTTACCAAGGGATACTTCCTCTAATTTTGTTGCATATCCAGTTGGATTGCTTTCTGCAGGTACAGTCTTAAGAGGAGTTTCACGAGGAATATTTCCCAGACCAATTTTAGCCATGTTTGGGACATTCAAACCAACTGCTTTTGAAATGTGTCCTAATGTGTCAGAAGCACCATCTGGAACTCCTGCATTGACAAAGTTATTAGCATCTGGTGCAGCACCGATTCCTACAGAATCTAATACCACCAAGTGAATACGATTAAATTTTGACATAGTGTATCTCCTTATTATTTTAGTTATCTTGCTTTTGTTGAAGTTAAAATCTGAACCCCGTCTCGTCCAGCAACGATGACCTTATCCACCATTTGATTGAATAAGCCGTGCTCTACAACACCAACGATATGGTCCAATTCTTTCCCAAAGGCAATTGGATCTTCAATGACATCCAAGGCAAGGTCAATGATAAAATTCTGCATATCGGTCACAAAACGTTGGCCGTCTTTTTCGCGGAAACTTGGTTTGTAGCCAGCTCGCTCAAAACGACGAAAGACCTGTTCTGCGCCATACTGAACCACTTCTACTGGCAATTTAAAAGCACCCAGTTTCTCGACTAGCTTGCTTTCATCCACTACCCAAATGTATTCTTTTGAGGGCGTTGCCACAACCTTCTCCATCAGAAGGGCACCACCACCGCCTTTGATTCCGTTAAACTGATTATCCACTTCATCCGCTCCATCAACCGTCACATCGACAACATCTACTTGGTCAATAGACTTGAGCGGGATATTAAGCCCTTCAGCCTGTTTACTAGTCACACTAGAAGTCGTTACAGCTGTAATCTGCAACCCTTCTTCCTTGATACGACGACCAATTTCTTCGACAAAATAATAGGCAGTAGAACCCGTTCCCAGTCCGACAACCATCCCATTATTGACAAACTCAGCAGCCTTGATACCTGCCATTTTCTTCAGATTTTCCACTCAAACACCTCCATTAAAGAGCTATTTCTATTATAACATGTATCCGTTTTTATTTCATGGATACACTAGAAAAACCCGAACATTTTTATTTTTATGTCCACCTTGTTTTGGTAGTTAGAATCTTAGTTATGAGAACTTGTAGATAAAAACAGGTCCTAGCCAAAAGCAGCAACAGTTGATTTTTTATCATAAAGATGATTAAATAGTTAAGTACAGAAAAGGAGAAATAGGATGAACCCATTAGATTTGTTTAATCAAGTAAAAGAGTTAATCGAAACAAAAGATTTCGAAGCTGCAAAAACATTTGTTACAGAAAATCAAGAACAGCTTGGAGAATACTTCTCTCAAGCTCAACAGTTGATTTCTGGTTCTGAAGGTCTAGATGGCCTCGTTGGAAAGATTAAAGGATTTTTCTAAAAGATATAAAGGCGCCTGAAACGATCAGGTGCCTTTTTGAGATATTTTTTTCATTATTTCGGGCAGATGACTGCTGATTTCCGTCGGCAAGACCACATAATTTTCTTGAGATAGTTCTTGGGCTATGGCTGAATGAAGATGGGTTGCTACTGCCACACGTTCGTAGAGACTGGCCTGTCGAAATTGGCCTACAAATCCTGCGATCATTCCAGCCAGAGTATCTCCCATTCCCCCAGTCGCCTGATAGGGACCGCCAACTTGTAACTGGTAATAATCAGATTGGCCAGCTTGCCAAATACGAGTAGTTGGACCTTTCTCTACCAAAATTGTTCCTTGAGGGAAAGAAGTCAGGACACTAGCTGTTGTAGCTTCGTTTTGCTTTTTAATCGTAATTCCAGACAGTTTTTCCCACTCCTTTTGGTGGGGAGTTAGGATAAGCTGACTGGAAGGAAATGACAATCTTGTTCTGGCAAGAATAGTCAAAGCACCTCCGTCTACAATCAAAATCTGATTCTTTTTTAAGCTAGCAAAGACTTGTTTGACTAGTTCCTCTCCAAAAGCATCGTCTAGTAAACCAGGCCCGAGCAAGACAACTTCTGCCTTCTCCAATTGCTCTTTTAACAATTGCTGGTCTTGAAGAGAAAAAGCCATGGCCTCAGGTAAATGACTGTGTAAAGCAGGGATATTTTCCCTATCTGTTCCAACGGTCACCAAACCAGCTCCACTTTTAACAGCCGCCAAAGCAGCCATGATGATAGCACCACCATAAGGATAAGTCCCACCCAGCAACAGCAGACGACCGTAGTCTCCTTTATGACTTGTACGAGAACGTTCAATAATGACTTTTTCTAATAATGCTTGCTCAATCACTTTCATCGTTTTTTCCTCTCGCATTTATTATACAACAAAAAGGAGGCGCATACCTCCTTTTATAAACTTATTTCTAAAATTTAATATTCATTTCTGCCATTTTAGATATAGCTATAGAAAATACACTTTCCTCAGAAAATTTTTCTCTTATTTTCTATCCAATGTCCGAAGTGCTGCTTGATAAGTTTGCTCCATCAGCATGGTAATGGTCATAGGACCTACACCTCCAGGAACTGGCGTAATATGGCTAGCAAGTGGGGCAACTGCCTCATAATCCACATCCCCACAGAGCTTACCATTTTCATAGCGGTTCATCCCGACATCGATGACAACTGCACCTGGTTTTACAAAGTCAGCAGTCACAAACTTAGCACGACCGATTGCAACAACCAGAATATCTGCTTTGGCAGCCACCTTGGCAAGATTATGAGTCCGTGAGTGGGTCAAAGTCACTGTCGCATTCTTTGCCAAAAGAAGCTGGGCCATAGGTTTTCCAACAATATTGGAACGACCGATGACGACCGCATTTTTACCTTCCAAGTCAATCCCATATTCATGAAACATTTCCATAATTCCTGCAGGTGTAGAAGGAATCATGACTGGATGACCAGACCAGAGACGTCCCATGTTTAGGGGATGGAAACCATCCACATCCTTTTCTGGATCAATGGCCAATAGAACCGCCTCTTCATCAATATGTTTTGGTAATGGTAACTGGACCAAAATTCCATGCCAAGCTGGATCTTGATTGTATTTGGCAATCAAGTCTAACAATTCCTCTTGAGTAATAGTCTCTGGAACTCGCACTACTTCGCTACGGAAACCAGCCGCAAGAGCAGAACGTTCCTTGTTGCGAACGTAGACTTGGCTGGCTGGATTGTCCCCAACCAAAATCACTACCAAACCAGGCACTAGACCTGTTTCTTCTTTTAGTTTTGCAGTCTTTTCAGCCAACTCCCCCTGCAATTTGGCCGCTAAAGCTTTCCCATCAATAATCTGTGTCATATCACTTCTCTTTTCTTTCAAATATCTTCCATTATACCAAAAACTACTAGTCCCCTCTAACACTTCTTTCCTAGGCAATCCTATAGTTTCAAACTATAAGAAAAAGCTCTGGTCGAGCTTTTCACTAATCTTGTCTTGAAATTTTAAAATAGATTATAAAACCTTACTCAAGAAGTCTTTAGTCCGTTGTTCTTGGGTTTGCTCAAAAATCTGTTCAGGTGTTCCGTCTTCAACAACCACACCGTCTGCCATAAAGATGACACGGTCTGCCACCTCACGAGCAAATCCCATCTCATGTGTTACGATAACCATGGTCATTCCTGACTTGGCTAGGTCTTGCATAACAGCCAACACTTCACCTACCATTTCAGGGTCCAGGGCTGAAGTTGGCTCGTCAAAGAGCAAAACATCTGGTTCCATAGCTAAGCCACGCGCAATAGCAATCCGCTGTTGCTGGCCACCTGACAAACTCTGTGGATAAGCAGTTGCCTTATCTGGTAAGCCAACTTTTTCCAAAAGCTCCTTAGCTCTCTTCTCTGCAACTTCCTTACTTTCACCTTTGGTCTTGATAGGAGACAAGGTGATATTTTCTATCACAGTCATATTAGGAAAGAGATTGAATTGTTGAAAAACCATGCCCATCTTCTCACGCATGGCAAACAGGTCATTCTTCTTGTCCGTAATATCGACTCCCTCAAAGATAACCTTCCCCTTGGTTGCTTCTTCCAACAAATTCATAGAGCGAAGCAAGGTAGATTTCCCGCTTCCTGAAGGACCAATGATAACGACAACTTCTCCTCTTTTAATCTCGAGGTTGATGCCCTTCAATACTTCATTCTTTCCAAAGGATTTATGTAAATTTTCAATTTTTATCAAGGTTTCTGTCATTATTTTTTATCTCCTTGTCCCATACGTTTTTCAAAAGCTTTCAAGGCTACTGTCAAAATAGAAGTCATAATCAAGTAATAAAAGGCTGCAAATAAAAGTGGTGTTAAAGGTAGATAGGTTGTCGTAGAAACTGTTGTAGCTCCATTCCACAACTCCATGACACCGATAGCTGATAAGAGGGAACTATCCTTGATAATAGTAATAAATTCGTTCCCCAAGGCTGGCAAAATATTTTTGATAGCTTGTGGCAAAATCACATAGCGCATCGCATTTTTAGGACGAATCCCTAACGAATAAGCCGCCTCTAGCTGCCCCTTAGGAACCGCATTAATCCCAGCCCGAACAGTCTCAGAAACATAAGCACCACTGTTCATAGAGATAATCAAAATCCCTGGAATCAGACGAGAAAAATCAACACCTAAAATTCCAACCTGAATAGTCGGAGCATTGATGTGCATAAGGGCAAAGGCAATCATAATCTGAACCATCATCGGCGTCCCACGAAAAATCCAAACGTACAAGTTGGCCAGCCAAACAAGCGGTTTAAACTTTGAACGTTGCCCAAAAGCCAGGACAACACCCAAAATAGTTCCCAAAAAGACAACACAGATAGAAATGAGAACCGTCACGACAGCCCCATAATTAAAATAAGGTAAATACTTAGGTAAAAAAGAAAAATTCATAGTCACACTGCTTTCTAAAATAGAATACTGTATGATTATAACATGTATTGAATTAAAATTCAAACTTTTTATCTGATTTATTCAAAAAATCTTTAAGCTGGTAGAATTAGCGAGAAATCTTAGTTTTTTCTAGTCAAGTTGGCCTCCTTTATGGTAAAATAGTAACGATAAGAAATGAAGGAGAATCAAAATGGAATCACATTTGGTTAGAATCATCAACCGCCTTGAAGCAATGGCAAAAGACGGCGGAAATTTAAAACGTAATTTTGAACGCGAAGGAGTTGTTGTTGCAGAAGTTGCATACAGCCACGACGAAGAAAACGGCTCAATCTTTACCCTTCGTGATGTCGAAGCTCGCGAAACTTATACTTTTGACAGCATTGACCTGATTGCAATGGAGATTTACGAACTCCTTTACTAATACAAAACAAGCTGGGATTACACCCTGCATGTCTAACCAAAATCCTTTTTGTCTCACAAATAGGATTTTTTTATTCCCTAAAATCTCAAAAATTTTCATTGTAACAACTTCTCAAAGCTGCAATCTTTTTACTTGCTTTACACCCCAATCCTGTTATAATGAGAGTATAGAAATTTGACTATTTTTGACCTTTAAACAGGTCAGCCTAAAGAAAGAAATGAGGTAGATGTATGCTTTGTCAAAACTGTAAAATAAACGACTCAACAATTCATCTTTATACCAATCTTAATGGAAAGCAAAAACAAATTGACCTCTGTCAAAACTGCTATAAGATTATCAAGACAGATCCTAACAATAGCCTCTTTAAAGGTATGACAGATCTGAACAATCGTGACTTTGATCCCTTTGGTGATTTCTTCAATGACCTAAATAATTTTAGACCTTCTAACAACACTCCTCCGACTCCCCCAACCCAATCAGGTGGAGGTTACGGTGGAAACGGTGGTTATGGTTCCCAAAATCGTGGATCTGCTCAAACTCTCCCTCCAAGCCAAGAAAAAGACCTGCTAGAAGAATTTGGTATCAACGTAACTGAAATTGCCCGTCGTGGAGATATAGATCCCGTTATTGGGCGCGACGATGAGATTATCCGTGTCATCGAGATTCTCAATCGCAGAACCAAGAATAATCCTGTTCTTATCGGTGAACCAGGTGTCGGAAAAACTGCCGTTGTCGAAGGTCTAGCTCAGAAAATAGTTGATGGAGATGTTCCCCATAAACTACAAGGCAAACAAGTCATCCGTCTGGATGTGGTTAGCCTAGTTCAAGGAACGGGTATCCGTGGACAATTTGAAGAACGCATGCAAAAACTCATGGAAGAAATTCGCAAACGTGAGGACATCATCCTCTTTATCGATGAAATCCATGAAATTGTTGGTGCGGGATCTGCGGGCGATGGCAATATGGATGCAGGAAATATCCTCAAGCCAGCCCTTGCTCGTGGGGAACTGCAACTGGTCGGTGCTACTACCCTCAATGAATACCGTATCATTGAAAAAGACGCTGCCCTAGAGCGTCGTATGCAACCTGTTAAGGTCGATGAACCAACGGTGGAAGAAACAATCACTATCCTCAAAGGCATTCAAAAGAAATACGAAGACTACCACCACGTTCAATATACCGATGCTGCCATTGAAGCAGCTGCAACTCTTTCCAATCGCTACATCCAAGATCGCTTCTTGCCTGACAAGGCCATTGATCTCCTAGATGAAGCTGGTTCTAAGATGAACTTGACCTTGAATTTTGTGGATCCTAAAGTCATTGATCAGCGCTTGATTGAGGCTGAAAATCTCAAATCTCAAGCTACACGAGAAGAAGATTTTGAAAAGGCCGCCTACTTCCGCGATCAGATTGCCAAGTATAAGGAAATGCAAAAGAAAAAGGTCACAGACCAAGATACTCCTATTATTAGTGAAAAAACCATTGAGCATATTATCGAGCAGAAAACCAACATACCTGTTGGTGATTTGAAAGAGAAAGAACAATCTCAACTCATCCATCTAGCCGAAGATCTCAAGTCTCATGTTATTGGACAGGATGATGCAGTCGATAAGATCGCCAAGGCTATTCGTCGTAATCGTGTCGGTCTCGGTACGCCTAACCGTCCAATCGGAAGCTTCCTCTTCGTCGGGCCAACTGGTGTCGGTAAGACAGAACTTTCCAAACAACTAGCTATCGAACTTTTTGGTTCTGCTGACAGCATGATTCGCTTTGATATGAGCGAGTATATGGAAAAACACAGTGTAGCTAAGTTGGTCGGTGCCCCTCCAGGTTATGTCGGCTACGATGAGGCTGGGCAACTGACTGAAAAAGTCCGCCGTAATCCATATTCTCTCATCCTTCTCGATGAAGTGGAAAAAGCTCACCCTGATGTTATGCACATGTTCCTTCAAGTCTTGGATGATGGTCGTTTGACAGATGGTCAAGGACGCACCGTTAGCTTCAAGGATACCATCATCATTATGACTTCAAATGCTGGGACTGGAAAAGCCGAAGCCAGTGTTGGATTTGGTGCTACTAGAGAAGGGCGTACCAATTCTGTTCTCGGTGAACTCGGTAACTTCTTTAGCCCAGAGTTTATGAACCGTTTTGATGGTATTATCGAATTTAAGGCTCTCAGCAAGGATAACCTCCTTCAGATTGTCGAGCTCATGCTAGCAGATGTTAACAAGCGCCTCTCTAGCAATAACATTCATTTGGATGTAACTGACAAGGTCAAGGAAAAATTAGTTGACCTAGGCTATGATCCAAAAATGGGAGCACGCCCACTTCGTCGTACTATTCAAGACTATATTGAGGATGCAATCACTGATTACTACCTTGAAAATCCAAGTGAAAAAGACCTCAAGGCAGTTATGACTAGCAAGGGCAAGATTCAAATCAAATCTGCTAAAAAAGCTGAAGTTAAAACTTCTGAAAAAGAAGTATAAATCCTATAGAAAAGGAGTAGAAAATGAAAATTTTCTGCTCCTTTTTACTAAAATAACTATAAGTTCTTGACAGCTCGGCCTTTGTCCATTAAGATAATAATAAAGATAATAGATAATGAGGAAAATGCAATGGCAAACCCAACTTTCGGAGAAAAAAAAGCGAATACTGACTATGTTGCTCGTTATGGCGTATATGCTGTTATCCCTGATGCTGAGCAAAAACAAATTGTTCTTGTTCAAGCACCAAATGGCGCTTGGTTCCTACCAGGTGGTGAAATTGAAGCAGGTGAAAATCATCAAGAAGCCCTAAAGCGTGAATTGATTGAAGAGCTCGGCTTCACAGCTGAAATTGGTGCCTATTACGGACAAGCTGACGAATATTTCTACTCTCGTCATCGTGACACCTACTACTACAATCCTGCCTACCTCTATGAAGCGATTTCTTTCAAAGAAGTGCAAAAACCACTAGAGGACTTTAATCATATTGCCTGGTTCCCTATTGACGAGGCTATTGAAAATCTCAAACGTGGTAGCCATAAATGGGCTATTGAATCTTGGAAAAAACAGCATAAGATTGACTAAATCCAACTACTTTATTCAAAAAGTGCTATAATAGAATTAGAAAATCGGAGGAAATGTTATGAAGCTAATCAATACGACAAACTCACACTCGCAACTTGTTAAAAGCCAGCTAGAAAGTACAGATGCAACCCTTGTTGAGGTCTATTCTGCAGGGAATACAGATGTTATTTTTACTCAAGCTCCGCTTCACTATGAAATCCTCATCTCAAACAAACACCGCGCTATTCGTGAACCTGAAATCGAAGCTATTCAAGAATTTTTCTTGAAACGTAAAATTGATAAGGACTCTATTGATGAGGCCAATATCAAAACCCTCTATTCAGAAAAATTAATTGGAATTTCGATTCCAACCAAATAAAATCTTGGAGAGATTAGAAAGTGCTTTGAACCTTATGGAACAAAATTAGGTTTATTTAGCTTTTTAAATCATCTCCAATTTTTTATCTTGAAATCTTATCATACAAGATTTTATAGATAATTAAGGAGACAAACATGGGAAACATGATATATCGAGAGGCAAGAATTGAAGAAAGCGAAAAAATTGGAAAATTATTAGCCAATTCCTTTCTTGACTATCCCTTTTTAACGATTATAACTGACGATTTGAAGAAACCTGACTCCTATCCTGCTTTTGTAGAAACATTGCAAATTCTGCTTACTAGAGTCTATATTAAGAAGGGAAACTGTTTAATTGCGGAACAAGATGGAGAATTACTAGCAGTCGCCCTTTTGCAAAAAAAAGATTTCTGTATACTATCCTATCTACGAAATGGTGGAAAAAACATTTTTCGCTACATTCGACCACAAAATCTCCTTAAATACTTTGACTTTGTAAAACGTTCCAAAAAGCATTTAGAAAAATCTGGAGAGTTTGATTGGTATTTGATGGCCTTAGCTGTCAATATAGAAAGTAAGGGGCAGGGAATAGGCAGTACTTTTCTTACACAAGGGATTGAACCTTATGTCAAATCAAAAGGCTGTAAACACTTGGGACTCATAACTAGTACAGCTAGAAATACCTCATTCTACGAAAAAAACGATTATGTATTACTGGACCATATAGACTTAGAATACGGATTAAAATCAATTGGTAACTGGGCATTTTTAAAAACAATAAATAAATAAATAAATAAATAAATAAAAAAAATTTGGTGCTGCTTATCACAGAACCAAATCTTTTTTATTATGTTAGAAACGAATCGTCTCACGTGTTTTTTCGTATGAAGTGACAAAACGGTTGGTTACACCTGGTTCTGCAACTTCCAAAGCTTGCGAAATCTTATCAAATGAAGCATGATAATCAAATTCTTTTTCAAAAATTTCTAATGATTCATTAAAAGCTTCTTGAATTCGTTCATCAAATGAGCGGTAGCGGTTCGAATACTGTAGCAACTGTTCTGTCAACGTTGCATATTGAACAATATTATATGTTTCTTCTTCAAGTGCTTCCATATCATTTGTTGCAATTTCAAGCATCCGGTTCACAGCTTCGATATTGACCCGAGCTTCTTCTAGTTCAGCCATCAACTCTTCAGTATGGTTACTTGCTGTAAAGAACGACTGTAAGAAATTCTGAGGAATACCTGGAAGATTGCGTTTTTCCATATATCTCTTAATTGTGTGAAGACGATTAACATAAACATTTGCCTTCTGGCGAGCATTGATATCATCTTTTTCAATCTGAGCAAGGCGTTGACTAACCGCAACTTGTTCATCTTCAATTTCCTTCAAAGTCGCTTGTAAGTTTTCCAAACGATCTTCAAGGAATGAATAAGGTTCAGAATGTTCCTCTTGTTCAGAAGTTAGTTCCAATACAGATTCTTCTAAAGATTCTAACTCAGCTTGTAATCTATGAACATGACTAACATCCGTTTCAGATAGTAGGTAATTGTTACTCAATCGTTGAATATCTTCCACTAAAACAGCATTACTATCTTTCATGTGTTTCAAATATGTAGGAAGGGTTGTAACTAAGCCTTCTACTACTTTTTGAGCAGCGATTTCTCGTGTAAAGATATCATAGAGTGCATTGATTTCTTCTTGAACTTGAGTATTTTCATACTCAGCATTATCCAACTCTAATTGTGCAATATTTTCGTGGTTTTTCTTCAAAGATTCATAAAGCAATTGGAAGCGAGATTCAATATCCGTTTCAGCAAAATGATAATTAGCATCTAAAAGTTTACGGTAACCGTCTTCCAAATCTTCCAATTGATCAGGTAGCTCTTTAGATAATGTTTTTACAATCGCTGGCAAGCGGTCAACAATGTGACTCAAAGCCAAGATATGATTTTCAGCATTATCTAAAATCACAGCAGCTTCTACTGGATCACCTGAAGTGTTTAAAGTAACAAACTGAGAAAACTCTGATTGGATATTTTCCAATTGTTTTTCGATTTCAGATAAACCTTGGCCATATTCTTCAGAATGATCAGCCACTCTGTGTTGTAACTCTTCAAACAAGTCCAAGGTATGAAGAACACGTCCACTATTTTTAGACTCTTGTTTCTCCAAATCTGCCAAAGCATTGCGAATTGCCGCAATATCTTCTTCAATCAAGGTAATTTGACTCTCGATTTGGTCGATTTGATGACTGGCCTTGAAAAAACGGAATGAGTTGTTATAGCCTTCTGCTTCAAAAAGATTATTTTCGATATCAGCAAAAGAGTTAAGAGATAGGTCAACCCATTTTTGGTTCCACTCACGGAAAGTCACTTGACTTTGTCCAATCAAGTGCATATTTTTTACAGCTTCAACTTCATCGTTTACTGGAAGATTGTACAGCTCTTCTTTTTTCTCTTCTAAAATTGCTAATTTACTTTCATTGCGTTTCCGTACATAAATTGCTATAGCATATGAAATCAGCAATAAAATTGCAACTGCAATTATAAGATATATTACTAGACTACCAGACATATTAAACTCCTTTTTTACTTGAAACAATCGTAATGATTATATCATATTTTTTAGACCAAGGGAACTACTTCTCCCGATTTTTAGACATCCAGTGTACTATAGACAGCATTTTCTTCGATAAACTCACGACGAGGCTCTACTCTATCCCCCATCAACATATCAAAGATTTTATCTGCTTCTGCAGCATCATCCACAGAAACTCTGGCCATCAAGCGATGTTCCGGATCCATGGTTGTTTCCCACAATTGGTGGTCATCCATTTCACCCAGACCTTTATAACGCTGAATGGTTGGTTTGGCACGTCCTTCACTGTGGCGGACCAAGGCCTCTTGGAGTTTGATTTCTTGGTCTGCTCCTGGCTGGATATATTCTTTAATCTCGCTTCCAACCTTGACACCATAGATTGGTGGTTGAGCGATATAAACATAACCAGCTTCTAGAATTGGCTTCATATAACGATAAATCAAGGTTAAAAGAAGGGTACGAATGTGGGCTCCATCGACATCGGCATCGGTCATCAAAACAAGCTTTTGGTAACGAGCTTTTGAAACATCAAATTCTGCGCCAAATCCTGTTCCCATCGCTGTGAAAAGACTACGAATTTCTTCGTTAGCTAGAATCTTATCCATACTTGCCTTTTCAACGTTCAAAATCTTACCGCGGATTGGAAGAATTGCCTGAAATTCACGGTTACGACCAGATTTGGCTGATCCACCAGCTGAGTCTCCTTCGACGATGAAGAGTTCTGTTTCAGCAGGATTGTTAGAAGAACAGTCTGCTAATTTCCCTGGAAGATTGGAAATTTCCAAACCAGATTTTTTACGAGTGACTTCACGCGCACGCTTGGCAGCCACACGAGCCTTAGCAGCTAAAATCCCTTTTTCCACGATACGTTTGGCAATCTGTGGATTTTCCATGAGGAAATCGGAGAAGGCATCACTGAAGAGACGATTGGTAATCTTGACCACTTCGCTATTCCCCAGTTTGGTCTTAGTTTGTCCTTCAAACTGTGGATTTGGGTGTTTAACCGAGATAACTGCAGTTAAGCCTTCGCGAACATCTTCCCCTGTTAGGTTGTCTTCATTGTCTTTCAGTAACTTATTTTTACGAGCATAATCGTTGATAACACGTGTCAAGGCTGTACGGAAACCTTGTTCATGCGTTCCACCTTCATGTGTATGAATATTATTGGCGAAACTCATGACATTTTCATGGTAACCCGTTGTGTACTGCATGGCTACTTCAACTGTGATATCATCCATCTCACCATCTGTGTAAATTGGTGTATCAAAGATCACATCCTTGTTCTCATTGATATATTCAACATAGCTAGCAATCCCACCTTCATAATGGTAATGCTTAGTTTGTTCCAAACCTTGGCGCTTATCTGTGATAGAAATTTGAAGACCGCGATTTAGAAAGGCCAACTCTTGAATCCGTTTATTTAATTTATCGAAATCAAAGGTTGTTGTTTCCGTAAAGATTTCTGGGTCCGGTATGAAGTGAACCGTTGTTCCAGTTCTATCTGTATCTCCAACCACCTCAAGGTCTGCGACAACATGACCACGACGGTATTCTTGGTAATGAATCTTCCCGTTTTTGTGGACATGAACATCTAATTGAGTGGAAAGGGCGTTAACAACTGAGGACCCCACTCCGTGAAGACCACCTGAGACCTTATATCCGCCACCGCCAAACTTTCCTCCAGCGTGAAGAACAGTAAAGACAGTCTCAACGGCAGGTCGACCTGTTTTTTCCTGAATATCGACTGGGATACCACGCCCATCATCGACAACAGTAATCGAATCATCTGGCTCAATAAAGACTTCAATATGGCTGGCAAATCCTGCCAAGGCCTCGTCGATTGAGTTATCAACGATTTCCCAGACTAGGTGGTGAAGACCTTCTTTTGAGGTTGAACCGATATACATCCCTGGACGCATACGAACAGCCTCTAAGCCCTCTAAAACTTGAATTTGACTGGCATCATAATCCTGTGCCTGCAGATTTTTGATTTCTTCTGTCATCTTATTCCTTTTTCTTACATGTCTAATACTTGTCTTAAATTCACGATACTGGTAAACAAGTGGGTAGCTAGTCCTGCAGCTTGCCCGGCTTCGATATCAATCGGTCGATCACCAATGACAAGACCAGAGGTAATCTGATACTTTTCTCTTAAATAAATCATGGACTCAGGATCTGGTTTTCTCTTAAAGCCTGAGTTAGAAGTCACCACTTCTGTAAAATAAGCTGCTATAGAGGTTTTTTCTAAAATTTCCAAGACTTGATCATTTCGGTGAGAGACCAAAAAATGACGGCCACCTTGATTTGAGATATCTTTCAATAAATCAGAAACTCCATCAAACAAAATCGGATGTTCAAGCTCTCTGGCTTCATTTTCCTTGTATTTTTCTAAAAAATGCTCTAAGTTGGGAGCGAATGTCTCAATCGCAAAATCAGTAGAAACCTTTAAAGCTTGATAGACACTATCGTGGTCTTGTGTGATACCATACAGTGCCAATGTTTCAACAAATGCAGCTGTTGAAGTTTCATAATTATCCAGTAAAGTTCCACCTAAATCCCAGATATAATCGTGATATTTCATACCCTTCATTATAGCATTTTTTTATGAAAAAAGCGATGATTTCCCTGATTTTTCCACATAAAAAACGAGAGAATAACTCCCGTTTTACTGATTTTTACCAAAGACATCTCGATAGAGCATTCCTGTTCGTAAAGTCTCTGCGTCTCCTCCTAGTTGCTCCACCAACTCGTAGGCAAAGGCAAGAGCTGTCGAAGGGCCCCGACTGGTTGTCAACTGACCATCTACCACTACCGTTTCCTTGACATATTGACCATCAAGGATTTGCTCTTGAACACCGTCATAACAAGTGTATTCCTTGTTTTTCAATAGCCCTACTTGATTGAGGGCTATTGGCGCCGCACAAATAGCTGCCAGTTTCTTCCCTTCTCGTTCGAAACTTTGCAATTCTTGCATCAAAGCCTGATTATCGCGCAAATGTGCAGAACCAGGCATCCCTCCAGGAAGGACAATCATATCATAGTCTGATAAATCACCATCAAAGACACGATCTGCTCTTACTTGGATTGCGTGCGATCCTGTCACTTGCTCTTCAAATCCTACCATATCACAAGTAATATTTGCACGACGCAAAACATCCACAACTGTCAAAGCTTCAATTTCTTCAAAGCCCTGAGCTAACATAACGGCTACTTTAACCATGCTTTTCTCCTTATTTGATTCGTTTTAATACAACCTTTTTCCGCTTGAATCGGACTTTTCCACTCTTTTCTTCAGCTAGATTGGTTTGATAACTCATCGATAAAAGCAAGCCAACACCGATCAAATTACTGATAATAGCCGATCCTCCTTGCGAAATAAAAGGCAAGGGAATCCCCGTCAAAGGAAGTAGGCCAGTCACAGCACCGATATTCTCAAAGATGTGGAAGAGTAACATCATAATCAAACCAGTGGAAATATAGGTGTAGAACTGGTTATTTGATTTGAGAGTAATCTTCAACATACGGTAAATCAACATGAGATAAAGGGCAATAACAAGGACAGAGCCAATAAAGCCAAAATCCTCTGCGATAACCGTGAAAATCATATCTGACTCACGAACTGGAATAAGCAGATTAGAAGCATTAAATCCCTGACCAAATAAGCCACCACTCCCAATGGCAATCTGCCCTTGAGCCTGCTGATAGGTCGTTGTTTGAGCAAAATCAAAAGGATTAAGCCAAGCCAAAATACGGTTGATTTGGTAAGTCGGCATTCCCAATTGATGGAGAAAAGCCCGGCCGTCCTTGCTGATAAAAACAGCTAAGAAACCAGCAATTCCTGTTACAGCAGTCACAAATACTGGGATAATAATTTTCCAAGAAACTCCTGATAGCAAGACGATTCCTGAGAAAATGGCTACAAAAACCAAAGCCGTCCCCAAGTCACTTTGAAGTGCCAAAAGAACTAGGACTGGAATGGTAAAGACAATCATCCAGAAAATCAACAAGAAGTCCAGCGGAACTGTGCGTCTCCATTCCTTATGTTTTTTGGTAAACTGGACAATCACACGAGCTAACATGAGAATGTAGGATATCTTCATAAACTCTGATGGTTGGAACAAGGTAACACCATTTACCGATACCCAGTTTTTGGCACCCGTTGATGCAACTAAGCTTGGATTATAAAAGACAATCGGCAAGACCATAAGTCCCAAGCCTAAAATATACAGAAAGGGGGTCACTTTCCAAAGAAATTCTGTATTAAAGAGCATGACGATAAAACCAATCACAAGCCCCAAGGCGATCCAGGCGACCTGCTGCCCTAAAATGGGCAGAATATTGTTTGGATAATCATGACTAACGGCTATATAGATAGCCACCACACCGATGACCAGTAGAAAAAATACTGGCAATAGCAAACTATAATCGACTCTAGAGTCGAGAGAACGTTTCATATACACTAACCTTATACTTTCATACAATACTATTTATCAAAGTTCATTTAAAAATCTATCAATAGCCTCATTAACTTCAGATTGAGCAATCGTTGTAACACTCGCTTCTTTTGCTAGAGAAGTCACTATTTGCTTGCCGTATCGTTTTCCGACAATTCTCCTATCCAAAATAAGAGTTAAGGAACGTTGGTGTTCACGTCTCATACTTCTTCCCAAAGCCTGTTTTAAACGAATAATGGCCATTGGCAATTGATAATCATAAAAGGCATTTTTCACTTCTTGAATTAGTTCCTTATTGATCTTTTTCGTCAAGGGCTCTTGAGGATTTTGGAAAGGAAGTCTTGGTACAACTTGAATCACAAAAGGATGACTTGAAAAATCAACTCCCTCCCAGAAACTTGCTGCGCCAAGCAAGATTTGTTGTTCACCTTTTTCAAAGCGTTTCTTTAGCTGATGAACATTCCCATTTTTATACTGAGACAAGTGGCTAACTGGAAGTAAATCCGATACTGCTAGAAGCATGTCTTTAGCGGTAAAGAGAACCAAAATCGGTTGCTGGAAAGCTCGAATTTCCACTAGTAAATCAGCTACCTCTCTGGCATAAACTTCTAAGGAGGTTTCTGTTACCAAGGGAAAATCCTTGACCAAGACCACTTCTTGATCCTGTTTTTTACCAGCTTCAATCTTAACAAATTTGGCTTCAGGATAGCCTAACAGGTCTGCCAAAGAAACTCTTTGACTAATCTCAAGAGTAGCCGATACTCCCAAGACTTGGCATGAATCAGGCACTAAAGAAGATAGAAGAATACGGCCTGATTTCGTAGAAGAAATCTGAATTTTCTTTTGACTCGTTTCAGTTGCTTCAAGCCAGTAATCTCGGTCAGCTGTAAAATAGCGAACCAGTTCCCCAAAGCCTTCTACCTCTAATTCTGAAAAATACTGATGGAGATTAGCCAGAGAATCTAAGATATTTTTCTTAGATTTTCCAGACTGAAATTGTTCTATCAAGTAGAAGCACTCAAAGCGAATACTTTCTAGTATTCGTTGCTGTACCCTATTTTGCTCCTCCAGTAAAGCCTTATCAAGCAAATCGACAATAGACTGGATATCGTAGGTCTCTTGAAGCAGATCTTCTAAAGCCAACAAAACTTTTTGGACTTCATCAATAATCAGTAAACGGTTACTGACAAATTCAGGATTATCTTCAAGTCTGGTTACAAGATAGGCATGATTGGTCACTAAAAGCTTGCAAGTTTGTGCCCTTTCTTGACTACGTTTCCAAAAATCTTCCGTCACAAATAAGCTCTGGGATGATAAATTCCCATCATGACGAAGGTCTGCTAGAAAATGTTGGTAACGGTAGAGTTGGCCAATCTCATCCAAATCCCCCGTTTCTGTCTCTGTCAGCCAGACCAAGAGTTGCATTTTAAAACGTCTAAATAAGCGATTTTCATCATTTTCCTGTAAGGAACGATAAAAGGCATCCAACTTCAGGTAATTTTGTGGCCCCTTTAAAGAATGAATATCTGTATAGAACACTTCCTTGAGATGTTTACCTTCTTCTTCCATGATTTGATTTTGAAGAATCTTTGTCGGAACGCTAAGGACAATCTGACGATTTTCCACTTGGGACAAAGCAGGTAAGAGATATCCATAAGTTTTCCCAATCCCTGTCGGCGCTTGAATCAGAGATACAGGCTCCTCCTTCAATAGCAAGCCAACCTCTTTAGCAAAACGTTCCTGCTTCTCCCTCACTTCAAGATTCAACAGAGAAATATTTTTAGAAAAATCTTGAGATAGTTTTCGTGGCTCCAGAGGAGCTGCAGTTTTCTTGAAATACAGTCCTTGAACTTGGACCAAATCTGAAGAAGTCAGGATAGATTGGTTGCGATAAATTTCTTCAATAACCAGGTAGGACTCATATAGGAGGGCATCAGCCATTTCCAGCAAGCGTTCCAAGAGACCTTTAGGAAGCTGGGCCATCTTTTCCCGTAGAAATAAGAGTAATTCCGCAGTAGCTTGGGCATCTGAAAGGGCTGTGTGAGCGTGTTTAAGAGGAATTCCTAATTCTCGACACAAAATAGGCAAACTATATTTTTCCAGTTCAGGGAAAAAGACCTGAGACAATTCGACCGTGTCAACACGAGGATTTCTTAGTTCATAGCCTTCAAAAAATAAATTTTCCGCCAAGAGATTGGCATCAAACTGAACATTATGGGCTACAAAAATCCCAGCCTCCACCAAGTCAAAGATTTTTCTGGCAACTTGCGAAAAATCAGGCGCTTGCGCCAGACGTTGATCAGTCAGTCCTGTCAGTTCTTTGATATGAGCATCCAAAGGTTCATGTGGATTGACATCCGTCGTATAGTGATCGACGATTTTTCCGTCCTCAATCACGACAATTCCCACTTGGATAATTTTAGCCTTACTACCTGTGCTAGTTGCCTCTAAATCAACCACAACATAGCGATTACCAATCGTTTTCATTATAGAAAATTATACCAAAAAAAGGGCCATTTGGCACCTGCAAACATGGGATAATTTTCAAACTCAAGAAGGTTACTTGTCTTAAAAATCCCATCAAATAGAGCATCCTAGCCTACTTATTTTTTGAAAATATTGGAGAATAAGAAAAATTGAGAGAAGAAATATTTGCATCTTCCTTCTCTCAACGAATCATTTACTTTATTTAACCATGTCAGGATCGTAGTCATAAAATCCTGTATCAAGGAAACGGTTTTTAGGGTGAAGTTTACGCACTTCTTCATCCAGCAAGAAGGCTTGGTCATGGCTAAAGTTGCCCTCTTGGATCAAGCTACGCGCTTGGATAAAGAGTTTTGCAATCTCAACAAAGTTCTGACCTGGAGTGTATAGCCCTTCTAGTTTCCAGTGAGTAAAGCCATGCTCTACCAATTCTGTCAATTTTGTCATCAAATCAAGGTCGTTATTGGCAAAGATATGGGTCCCATGATTGTCTTCAAAAATGGAATAATGGCTCTCAGGGTCACTTGGCTCTGCCAAGAAAAGGTCACGCTTGCGGGTCTTTTCATCATCGATGTGCGTAAAGTTATAGTAGTTTTGCAAGAGTGGACGTTTAGAATGATGGATGACACTAGCACCGTAAACCAAAACTTCAGCAGGAATTTCCAAAATCTCTGGCATTTTGAAGAGTTCAGCTGATGGAATTTCACGCGCCAAAACAGCCTCAGAGGCACCAGCCTTTTGTCCCCAGAAGTTAATCTGGCGACTGCTAGTTACCATAGTCGAAGCATCGTAGATGGTCTTAAAGGAATAACCATCGCGGTTGACCACGTAAAAAACGCCTGCATCCCCAATTGTAATGTAATCTGTCTTGATTTCTTCCAAGAAGTCCAGGAAGGGCTTGATACGATCCATCATATCTTGGTGCATGAGGGCATTAACTGCAACAATCAATTCCTTACCTGCTTCATGAACCAACTTAGCAATTTCACGCAATTGGTCATGACTAAAGGTTGTTGGCAGACGAAGGCCAAAATCTTTCTCACCAACATAGATACGGTCTACGCCAACTTCGAGCAGTTGTTTAACTTGTTCAATACTTTCAGCAGTTGCTGTAATGATAATCTTTTCCATAAGAAAAATTATACCACATTTCTAGAAAATCAGCTATTCTTTGAAAATGAAAAGGGACTTTATTCTTTTTGTAACCTTTCTGTAATAATTCTCTGCTGAAAAAATGATAAAATAGGTATGTACTGTTAAGGAGAGAATCATGCCCGTAAGAAAATTACAATCCTATGAGGTAGACTATCAAGAAGAATTAAACCAACAACTTCCTCATTATCAAGCTTATACACCTGAATCACAAACTGATAGCAATCTCAAAGAAATTTTATTTTTTGTCAATATCGCTGTTTTTTGTATCTGCATTGCCATCTTTAGTTTTATCTTTTTATCATTAAAATTAACAACTGTGCTCGCCTTACCTGCAGCAATAGTATCCAGCTTACTTATTTTAAAAGTCCAACGCTCTGTTATCAAACGAAAACTTAAAAAATAAACATATCGCCCCATCTGGAGCGATATGTTTATTTTTTCTTTTTAGATGGTGTGTGAATGGCAATCTTCACTTCAAAGATTGTTCCTTTGGGCTTATTATCTTTAACAGTAATGGTTCCTTTTAAGGCATCTACAATTTGCTTGGCTAGGGACAATCCTAAACCAAAACCACCTTTTTGACGGGTTCTAGCCTTGTCGACTCGATAAAAACGATCAAAAATTTTCTTCTTATCTTCTGTCGAAATACCGACTCCATTATCAGAAACCAGTAAATACAGATTGCGATCGGTCGCTGAGATAAGAAAATCAATTTCACCATCCTCTTCAGTATACTTGACGGCATTATCGAAGAGAATCGTCATCAACTGCTTCAAGAGAAGTTGATCTGTGACAATCGGACGATGGATCCGATTTTCAAAACGGAAGACACGATCATTTTCCGAAGCAATCATCTCATAGTTTGTGAAAGTCGTATTGAAAAAACTGGTTGGAACTTCTGCAAGCTCCGGCTTAATCCCATCATCTCTCCGAGCTAAGTTCAGCAAGTTTGTCGTCAAAAAACGCATATTTCGGACTTCTTCCAAACTCGATGCAATGCTTTCGCTCACATCCATAATGGTAGCTTCCGGCTTACGGAAAAGGGTCTCTAAGCGATTTTGCAAAACTGCAAGTGGAGTTCGTAACTCATGACTGGCATTTTCCACAAAGGACTGTTGCTTCTGCATGCTCTCAAGAAGAGGACGAACACTGACCCTAGCTAGATAGAGACTGGCAAGCAAAGACAAAATCCAGAAACTAGCCATCACGACCACAATCAATTGCTCATGCTTTTGACTGGCCTGCTCCAACTGACTGGTATTTATCAAGACAGCAGCATACTTGATATTGGTTGAAACCGAACTGATATTGGTTTCCATCAAAATCATACGATAGATTTCTTCCTGCCCATAGCTATTAAAAACCTGAATCTGGTAGATATGTCCTAGTTCTTTTTTCTCTAACTTAATCTTATCCAAGCCCAAAAATCGATTTCCAGAAAGAAGTTGAGTAAAGTTCTTATCAAAGAGAATGACTTCCGTATTGGAACTGACATTGGGTTTTATCTCAGTCTTACTAGTATCTGTAGCGGCATTTTCTAAATCTTTAATCTCTTCTGTTGCCCTATTTACTGCCAGCTGAATAACTGCTTGAGGATTTTCACTCAGTCCGTGGAGCTTATCATCCACCGAAGTATAGAGACTCGAATGCATGACCTGCAAAATAATCAGAGTCATGGTAGAGAAAATCAGAGTGAAGACACCAAAGTTGCGGATAAAGTAGCTAAAGTCATCCGCATACCATGTTTTTTTTAGTTTACTGAACATCTTTTAAAATATACCCAACACTGCGCAAGGTTTGCAAATTCTCTGCAAAAGTGGTTCCTTTTAATTTCTTACGGACTTTTGAAACATAAACTTCGACAACTGAAATCGTTGTATCACTATCAAATCCCCATAGACGATCAAAAATCTGCGTCTTAGGCAAAATCACATTTTGATTTTGAAGGAAATAAACTAGTAAATCGAACTCTTTCCCCAGCAATTCGACAGTAGTATCTTCGACTTTAACGGTATTGGTTGACAGATTAACCACAATATTTCCATAAGTCAAGGTGTTCTCATTAAACTTACCTGAACGTTTGAGAAGGGCTTGAATCCGCATTTTAAGTTCTTCTAGGTAAAAAGGTTTAGTCAGATAATCATCTGCTCCCAGTTCAAATCCATGTCCCTTGTCATCCAAGCTTTCCTTGGCAGTCATAATCAGAACCGGGGTCGTAATTCCCTTTTCACGCAATTCTTTCAAAACTTGGAAACCATTTTTTTCTGGCAACATCAAATCGAGTAAAATCAAGTCATAGACGCCACTCTCAGCTTCGTAGAGACCTTCTTCTCCATCAAACACCTGCATAACATCCGCAAAATCGTCCAAAAAGTCAAATACTGAATTTGACAGGCCTAGGTCATCCTCAACTAATAAGATTTTTATCATGAGAAACTCCTCCTTATTAAAACCATTATACCAAATTTGCCTTAAAAAAAACTCAACTCTCTGCATTTTACATGAGATAGCTGAGTTTTCTTTTTATTTTAGGCTTATTTATGCATTTCCGTATTGAAGAACAACTGCTTCCACTGCAGCTTTTTCACGGTTAATCAAGTCAACACGCGCTGCAATTTCCTTGATTCCCATACCGATGTTACGGCTAAGAGCAAGATCAGAAAGTTGTGGCTCAAAGAATTCCTTGTATTCCGCCAAGCGTTGTTCTGTCTTAAATACGTGAGCAGGAAAGATAACAAAGCTATCAAAGCTCATGTCTCCTCCAAGAGCTGCCTTGATCCAAGCCCAGTTTTCACGCGCCCAAGACCAAGCTGTTTCCTGAGTTGCTTGATGGTTTAAGAACTGGAAGTACCAAGCAGACAGGTCTTGTGGTTTGACCACAAATTTGTCCTTCCAAGAAGCAATCAAGGTTTGGATATTGTCCGCATCTTTACTGTAGGCAAGAGCGGCTGCCAACTGACGTTTAAAGACTGCATCTGTTGCGTGCGTATAAGTATCAAGATAAAGTGCTAACAAGTCTTTAGTCTCATGATGTTTCATCTCATTGATGAGAACTTGTGAACGAATAGCTGCTGGGAGTCCTGCAAGATGCTCCTTGTGTGCTGCGAAGATTTGGCTAGCGACTTGACTAGCTTCTGCATCATTTGAGCGAATCATCATAGAAATGGCTAACTGACGAACCAATTCATCCTCGTCTGATTCTCCATCTTTAGCTTCGAAACCAAGACGGTCATAGTTGTGACGAGCCAATTTAGCAACCAGTGCTTTGAATGCTGTTTCAGCTTCTGTTCCTTCATCGATAAAGCGCTCAAGGGCAGAAATCACTTGAGAAACAGCTGAAACCACAAGGTAAGACTCTTCCTTAGCAAGTTTATCAAGGACTGGGAGCAATTCAGCATAAGAAATGTGGCCTGCTTCAGCAAGCAAGCGACGTTCTTGGACAATTTGCAGTTTGCTTGTGTTATCAAGCTCAACTAGGTCAGCAAGAACAGCATCTAACAAGTCTCCTTGGTAGTCTGTAATATAGTGGGCTGTATTTTCAGTATTGAGACGAAGGGCTGTTTTGTTTTCTGCAAGAAGAGCTGCGTAGCCAGGGATTTCAATACTTTCAGTTTCAAGTGTATCTGGCAAGCCTTTCCAGTTGCTATTGAGTGGTACAACCCAGAGACGGTTCTTGTCCTCGTTCTCACCGATAAAGAATTGTTTTTGTGAAATCTTCAAAACATCATTTTCAACTTTGACAGTGAGAACTGGGTAACCAGGTTGTTCCAACCAAGAATCCATGAAGGCTGCAACATCACGCCCTGACGCTTGACCAAGGGCATCCCAGAGGTCACGACCAATTGTATTGCTGTATTGGTGTTTTTCAAAGTAAGCATGCAAGCCTTTAGCGAAATCAGCATCACCTAGCCAACGACGAAGCATGTGCATGAGGCGACTTCCTTTGGCATATACGATAGCTCCATCAAAGAGGGTATTGATTTCATCTGGATGTTTAACTTCGACGTGAACAGATTGAACACCATCAGTCGCATCACGTTTCAAGGCAGACGGAACACCACCTGTTTGGAAATCTTCAAAGATATTCCAGCTTGGTTCAATAGCATCTACACAGACGTACTCCATCATGTTAGCAAAGCTTTCATTGAGCCAAAGGTCATCCCACCATTTCATAGTAACAAGGTTACCAAACCACTGGTGAGCCAATTCATGGGCTACAACAAGGGCAACTTGTTGACGGCTAGCAAATGTTGAGTTCTCATCCACAACCAAGTAAACTTCACGGTAGGTCACAAGACCCCAGTTTTCCATAGCACCTGCTGAGAAGTCAGGAAGGGCGATGTGGAGAGATTGAGGAATTGGGTACTTAACTCCATAGTAATCTTCGTAAAACTCGATAGAGCGAACAGCAATGTCCAGTGAGAAATCAAGGTTAGATAGTGGGTGGGCTTTGGTTGAGTAGACACCTACGAGGGTACCGTTTTTAGTTTTAGCCGTCACACCTTGCAAATCACCAGCAACAAAGGCCAACAAGTAAGAAGACATGCGAGGTGTTGTTTCAAACTTCCAAATACCTGTCGCCTTACGGTTTTCAACTTCGATCTCTGGCATGTTTGACAAGGCCAATTCACCTTCTGCTTGGTCAAAACGAAGAGAGAGGTCAAAGGTTGCTTTGGCTTCTGGCTCATCCACACATGGGAAGGCTTCACGCGCAAAATGGCTCTCAAATTGAGTAGACAAGACCTCCTTCTTGACTCCATCAACTGTGTAATAAGAAGGGTAAATCCCTGTCATGTTATCTGTGATTTTTCCTGAGAAAGCGATAACCACTTCAACTTGACCTGCTTCCGCAAGTTCAATATGAAAGGCTTCATTTTCATGGTCAACTGTAAATGGACGAGCTTGACCTGCAAGTTCTACAGAAGCGATTTCCAAGTCTTTTTGATGAAGGGAAATGCGGTCACTCTGTGCTTGCCCAGTGATGGACACTTTCCCTGAAAACGTCTTGGTCTCACGACTCAAGTCTAAAAATAAATCATAATGTTCAGGAACAAATTGCTTAATAAAATGTTCAACTGCTTGCATAGTTTTCTCCTATCTAAGTTTAAGAGCTAAAGCTCTTCTTCAAACAAACTTATTATATCATGTTTTGCTTGAGAAAAAAGGATTGGACGGTGATTTCTAAAACTTTCTTCCGTCTAACAGTCTACAGGGGGTAGACCTTGCGAAATTCTTCTAAAACAACTTTGCTGTCAGGTGTAAAAGTCAGTCCTGCTTCTCTCAGCCACTCGGCGAAACAATCCTCATGAACCTGACGCCAATAGGCTAGGGATTTGTCACCTTCCCCTTCCTTAAAGGCATGTTGAGCAGAAACTTGATTGAAGGGCTGGACAGAAACCTTTGTAATTTCGACAATACAGACAGCTTGATCTTGGCTATCTAAAATGACATCGAAGGTCCCTTCTTGCAGAAGGGGTTCGTCCTCTACTGCGTAGAGGTCGTAGGCTGATGCTGTTGCAGTCTTTTCTCCTTTTAAAACCAAATCTGCCAAGAGATCGGCATCTACTCCAAAAGCCCAGGCATCGATTTCATCTCCGATAGAGGGGTTAATTTGCTTGTAGGCATTCCACATTTCTTGCGGTGTCATGGGTTGCTCCTTTGTAATTTTTTACTCACCTCTTTTATACGTTTGAGATGGTCTGGATGGTCAATCTCTAAATTAAAAATCTCTGGAATAGAGCTGTAATGGAGAATGCATTCGATACCCATCTGATTCATTTTTTGTATGAAAGAAGGATTCAGATAGCCTGCTACAGTAAAATCAATCTTTTTCATCCTTGCTTTATCCTGCATCTGTCTCAGCATATCTAACATTATTGGACTTTCCATATCATGCCATTGACTGTTTCTCACAGTCGCAAAAACAAAAGAAGTCAAATCATTCATTCCAACTACAATCTTTGAAATACCAGCTTCCAGTATCCTGTCTAAGTCAAAATATGCAGACGGTAATTCAATCATCGTGCCAACTTTCCCAGTAAAACCCTGCTGATGCAATACTGTAATAGCTTGCTTTAACTGCTCAGCATCATTGACAAAAGGAAAGATAACAGATAGATTGGGATTGTTTTGATAAACTTCTGTAACGACATATGCTTCAGCCTGAAATTCATCCGGACACGCCAGCAAACGCCTAGTTCCTCTATAGCCAAATAAGGGATGATTTTCATAAAAATACTCTTTAGTCCCCTTTAGACAATTAGCTTCTGTATTCGTTAATTCAGAAAAACGATACCAGATCTCCTCATCTGAGTACAAGGAACAGATAGTATCTAGATAATCTTTTACAAATTGCTGGCAACTTGGTAATATGATGTTTTGATTAAGCTCTCTCAACAAATATTCCCCACGAATCATGCCAACATGATGAAATAGTTGGGGGTAAACTTTTTCATCAAGTTTTTCGCCACTAAGGGCAAGTTGGTTTATCATCATTCACCTTCCAATTCATGTAAGAAGTCTTGTCCAGTTCTGGAAATCCTAATAATTCTGCTTTGACCTTCAAGACTAATGGCGATGCATTTTCTTCTGTAATCTCTTGAATATCCATCCAAATATATCCAAGTGAATCATTCGCACCATCAGACACAGCTTCCGAAATCGTAACTTGAGGTGCACTCTCATTCATTTCAACATCATACAAGGCCATGACATGGTGAACCATAAAGTTTTTTAACTCTTCCCTGACGAAAACATCGTAGATTCGAGGATTAGAGTAGTTTCTAACAGTAAATCCCGTCTCTTCCATAACTTCTCTAGTCAGCGTTTCCGTCAGTCCTTCACCTACTTCCTGGCTACCACCGGGTAGATCATACCGATGTTGATAAGGACCTCTCGTTTTTCAATGCAGAGTAACTTCCCATTTTCAAAGCAAACAGCGTAGACTCCAAAGTGTCTTTTGATTTCCATCCAACTACTCCTACTTCAAAGACCAGCCACCATCTATTGTCAAGATTTGTCCTTGCATGGCGCTTGCTTTTCCACTTGCTAAGAAAAGGCTAATCTCTGCTACTTCCTCTGGATCAATCCAGCGCTTGATTGGTGTTTCACTAGCCACCCAGTCCGCTAAACCACCTGGCTCAAAGTCTGCAGCGGTCATAGCTGTCTTGACTGCTCCTGGAGCGATACCAAAGACCTGAATCCCAGTTTCAGCATAGTCTAGAGCCAACTGCTTGGTAAAGCCTGCCAAGGCGTGCTTAGATGAAGTATAGGCGTGTCCGCCGCCACCTGCTAGGCTAGAAGCAATGGAGCACATATTGATAATGATTCCTTTTTTATTCTCCAGCATTTGTGTCAAATAATGCCGAGTCAACTCTACTGGAGTAACGTAGTTGATTTCAAAAATCTCTTGAATTTCCTGCGCTGTTTGTTCCAACAGTGGTTTGTAAGCATCCAAAACTCCAGCAGTATTGCACAAAACATCAACCTGAGGACACCAGTCAAAAATTGGCTCCAAGTCCAAGGTTAAATCTCTCTGTAAAAAGTGAAAATCACCCTCTAAGAGTGGATTTTCACCTTGGTCAACTCCATAAACTTGATAATCCTTCTCTAAAAAGAGTCGAGCTTGATCTAGGCCGATCCCTGAACTCACTCCCGTAATCAATACACGTTTAGTCATGCACTTCTACCCAATCCGACGCTAAAACATCACAAGGTGTCGGACTCCACATGGAAAAACCTTCTCCTTCTCCAGACACGTTGATTAGGAAATAAGGTGTTACTTCCAGTGCAACCCCGTTTTGTTCAATGGTGTCAAAAAGTTGGACATAGTTTTCTGCACCTCCCCAACCAGTTCGTACATATTTTTTCTTAGCCTTTAATCCAGGTAGAATTTCTTCAAATGTCATGTTTTTCTCCTTTAATATCAATAATTCTCCCCTTCATTATAACAAAAAAACCGCTTTACAACGGCTTTTTGACTGTGATTTATTTACATCTGCTTCTACTTACGGCAAATTATTCCCTGCAGCAAGATAAATTTCATACCATTCTTTTCTTGTTAAGCTAAAGTTTGCCGCTTGGCTAACTTCTCTCAAGTGCTTAGGATTTGTGGTACCTACCACTGCCTGCATTTTTGCTGGATAACGCAATATCCAAGAAATGGCAATAGTTGAAGAGGTTACTCCATATTTAATAGCTAAACGATCAAGTACTTGATTTAAAACTTGAAATTTCTCATTTCCAACAAAATTCCCTTTAAAATACCCAAATTGTAAGACAGACCATGCTTGAATGACCACATCGTGTAATTGGCAATATTCAAAAATGCTTCCATCTCGCATAGCTGCTTGACTATCTTCCATATTAACATGAAAACCTGATTCGAATCCTGGAGTAAAAGCCGCACTCAATTGTAGCTGATTAACAGCTAACGGCTGCTTGACATCTTTTTTAAGTAACTCCATCATCATAGGATTTTGATTAGAAACTCCAAAATTTCGAACCTTACCTTGTTTATAAAGGAGATCAAAGGCTTCTGCTACTTGGTCAGATTCCATCAAAGCATCTGGTCGATGAAGAAGCAAGCTATCTAGATAATCAATCTTCAATCTTTGCAAAATTCCGTCAACTGATTTTATAATATAGTCCTTAGAAAAATCAAAATAGGTAAATTCTTCAATGCGAATTCCACATTTTGACTGAATCCACATCCCTTCTCTTAAATCTGGACGATTTTTTAGGACAAGACCTAACAGTTCTTCACAACGACCACGACCATAAATATCAGCCAAGTCAAAAGCATTGATTCCAACAGACAGTGCTGTTTCTACAAGCTCTTCAACTTCTTTTATAGATTTATCTTTTATTCTCATCATTCCGAGAACAATTTCTGATAATTCTTTGTCATCTTGACCAAGAGTTATGTATCTCATCAAATTTTTCTCCATTAATTTCTACCATTCTTCTCTTCATTATAACAAAAAACCGCTTTGCAACGGCTTTTTGACTATATTTCACTCCATTTTATCTTCTTAAACCCACGGAAAAAGAGAAAGATACCAATAAATAGAACAGCTAAAGGAATAATCTTTGTAAGAAAAACATTTGAAATTCCCATCCACTCATAGTAACGGAGCAGAGAACCTACAACAAGATGGGCAACAATCATACTGACAAATGGACGAAAGACCGCTTCTTTCCAATTCCAAATACTGATGACCAGCGAAATTGTAAAGACAGATAAACTATCCCAGGGAGCAGGAAGATAAAAGGCTCCTTCTTGTATGAAGCTTGCCATTGCTACATATCCCAGAACAACTAGCAGAACAAGAACCCCAACGACAACATAGGTGCCAATTTTCATTTTAGGAGAATCTTGGACTAAGCTCCAACGTAAGATTGTAGCCACAAGCCCAAAGCCAACTAGAAAAAGAAGAAGTTGCCCTAAAAACGTGAGCAAATTGACTGTTAAGAGAGGGCCTTTCGAAAAATCGCTTAGTAGTTGATAATAACGTAATACCGCTAGGACAAGGATTGGCGTCAACAGTGACTCCTTGATAGAACTGCGTGGTGCTTCCTTGAGTATCTCTTTCATTATTTTTTTAGGATTCTTACCTAGATAATCCTCTGCACTCATACCATCTCGTTCTGCTTCTGAGAAATCTAGCATCATCAAATAGATCTGCTCTCTGAGATAGGCTTCATCATAGAGAAATCCAGCAAGATTAAAACTTTCCCACAGCTCCTCAAAATACTGCTGATTGTCCTCAGAAAACTCATGCAACAAAGCGTTTGTTTCTTCATAATACTTCATTTTCTTCATAGTTTAACCCCCATTCTTAATCCCTTCTACTTTTTGACTCAAATCATCCCATTGTTGCCAAAAGACCGAGACACGCTCTTCTCCTTCTTTCGTTAACGAAAAATACTTCCTATCTGGACCATCTGGCGACGGACGCATGTCGCCTCTTATCCATTGATTTTTTTCTAACTTTTGCAACAAAGGATAAATAGTTCCTGGAACGATAGTATCAAATCCAGCCTCTCGCAAAGTCTGAACCAACTCATAACCATATCGCTCTTTTTGACCAATCATATCCAAGACACAACCTTCAAGAACACCTTTTAATAGTTGAGTTTCTTTCATCCCTTCTACCTTCTTCTCTATTTTGTAATACCTACTAGTAGCTTCACCTATAGTATACTACTCCTACACTAGTTTGTAAAGCATAATAGTTAAATAAAAAAACAGAACTAGCCTGAACTAGTCCTGTCTATTTTTACCCAATCACACTTCCATTTGGTACAGCTGGATCAACTGTGAGAAGGGTTAATTTCCCATCATGTTCAGCTGAGAGAATCATCCCTTGGCTGACATATTTTTTCATCATCTTGCGTGGTTTAAGATTGGCAACAATTTGGACTTTCTTACCAACCAATTCTTGTTCGTTTGGATAGTACTTCGCAATTCCTGAAAGGATTTGACGGTCTTCACCATCACCAGCATCTAGGCGGAATTGAAGCAGCTTATCAGAACCTTCTACTTTGGAAACTTCTTTGACTTCTGCAACACGAATTTCAACCTTGTCAAAGTCTTCAAACTTAATTTCTTCCTTGTTGAGTTTTAGTTCAACCTCGTCTGGATTCCATTCTTTTTCGACTGCTGGTTTATTGCCTTCCATTTGTTCCTTGATATAGGCGATTTCTTCTTCCATATCGAGACGTGGAAAGATTGGTGTTCCTTTGGCAACTACGGTCACACCTGCAGGGAACTCAGCCAAGCTCAAGTTCTCAAGGCTCGCTACTTCTTCCAATCCAAGTTGAGTCAAGACTGCACGACTGGTTTCCATCATAAATGGTTCAATCAAGTGAGCTACAACACGAAGGCTGGCTGCCAAGTGGCTCATAACACTTGCCAATTGGTCACGATGCGCTTCATCCTTAGCCAAGACCCATGGAGCTGTCTCGTCGATGTATTTATTAGTACGAGAGATAAGAGTCCATACTGCTTCTAGGGCACGTGGGTAGTCAACTGCTTCCATGTGTGTATGGTAGTCAGCGATTGATTCAGCAGCTACTTGAGCAAGAGCATTGTCAAATTCTGTCACACCTTCCACATAGGCTGGAATTTGCCCATCAAAGTACTTGTTAATCATAGAAACCGTACGATTGAGGAGATTTCCAAGGTCATTGGCCAATTCATAGTTGATACGGCCGACGTAGTCCTCAGGAGTGAAAGTTCCGTCTGAACCAACTGGAAGGCTGCGCATGAGGTAGTAACGAAGTGGATCCAGTCCATAGCGCTCTACCAACATTTCAGGGTAAACAACATTCCCTTTAGACTTAGACATTTTGCCGTCTTTCATAACAAACCAACCATGGGCAATCAAACGATCTGGCAATTTGATATCTAACATCATAAGAAGGATTGGCCAATAAATTGAGTGGAAACGAAGGATGTCTTTTCCTACCATGTGGAAGACTGTTCCATTCCAGAACTTGTCAAAGTTACCATGTTCGTCTTGACCGTAGCCAAGAGCTGTCGCATAGTTCAGCAGGGCATCAATCCAAACGTAAACAACGTGTTTTGGATTAGATGGCACTGGCACACCCCATGTAAAGGTTGTACGAGAAACCGCCAAATCCTCTAAACCTGGCTCGATAAAGTTGCGAAGCATTTCATTCAGACGACCATCTGGAGTGATAAATTCAGGATGAGCTTTGAAAAATTCTACTAGACGGTCTTGGTACTTGCTAAGACGAAGGAAATAAGACTCTTCAGATACCCATTCCACTTCGTGGCCTGATGGAGCAATACCGCCAGTCACATTTCCAGCTTCGTCACGGAAAACTTCCGCAAGCTGGCTTTCTGTAAAGAATTCCTCATCTGAGACTGAATACCAACCAGAGTATTCACCCAAATAGATATCATCTTGAGCAAGCAATCGTTCAAAGACCTGTGCGACAACTTTTTCATGGTAATCATCCGTTGTACGGATAAATTTATCGTATGAGATATCGAGTAATTGCCATAGCTCTTTGACTCCAACTGCCATCCCATCAACATAAGCTTGAGGTGTGATGCCAGCTTCTTCAGCTTTCTGCTGGATTTTCTGACCATGCTCATCAAGACCTGTCAGATAAAAGACATCGTAGCCCATCAGGCGTTTGTAACGTGCTAGGACATCACAGGCAATGGTTGTGTAGGCAGAACCGATATGAAGTTTCCCAGATGGATAGTAAATCGGCGTTGTAATATAAAAATTCTTTTCAGACATAATTTTTCCTTTCCAGGCAAATGAAACCTGTTTTTCTAACACTTCATTATATCACATTTTTAAGGATTTTCGATAGGGAAATCTATACAAAAACAAGATAGACAAGCGTCCATCTTGTTGATTTTATTCATATCGAAGGGCTTCAATTGGATCAAGTTTTGATGCCTTGTTGGCTGGCAAAACTCCAAAAATCATACCCACGCTAGCTGAAACTGCAAGACTAAATAGGGCAACTGGGATTGATACTCCTACTTCTATACCAGCTATCAATCCTTGTAAGAGTAGACCAGCTATAGCTGTTAAGCCTGTCGCAATGGTTAGACCAATAACTCCACCAAGCAAGGTCAAAATCATGGATTCAATCAAAAACTGAATTAAAATATTGGCACGCGTTGCACCCAAAGCCTTACGGAGACCAATCTCACGCGTACGCTCCGTCACCGAAACCAGCATGATGTTCATAACACCAGTCCCACCAACAAAGAGGGAAATCCCCGCAATGGCACTAATAATCGTAGTTATAAAGCCGAACAGTTGTTGTACTTCTTGGAAGGCTGCAGTCGCATCTGCCACCTGATACTCCCCTTGCTGAAGACCAGCAATCTCGGTCAATTTTCTAGCTAATTCTGGTCCCACAGTCGGTGTCAAACTGGTATCATTGACACGGAAGACAATATCAGAAATTTCATCCATATTGAAGTTATTGGCAAGAGAAATATTAGTCGTAATTGGAAGTCCACCAATACCAAAAGTCTTGGCAGTCTTGGCTTCATCGCTGGTATAGACACCAATGACACGATAGCTAAAGCCACCAACATCTATAACCTGGTTAACAGCTTCTTGAGCAGATCCAAACAGGCTATTAGCAAGTTCTTGGTCTAGCAAAATGACACTGGCCACGTCTTTATAATCTTGAGATATAAGACTGCGGCCTGCAACAATTTCATTTTCAACCGCCTTCATGTAGGTAATATTCCCACCTGTCAAGCTAGCGCGCTCTACTTTTTTGTCTTTATAAGACAAGGTGGTATTTGTTGAATTGGTTACATAGTAGCTATCTACTCCCTTAAGCTTAGCAGCTTCCTTGACCCAGGATTCTTGTGGTTTTGGTGGTTCCACAGGAACATCCTCTTCTTTCCCAGAAACTGTCAATGCTGATTGCTTTTGGGTAAAAGAACCATCTTTGCTTTTAATAGGCGAGAAAAAGACATGGATATTCTTCTGTGACTTGGTCATATTTTTATTAACCTGACGAGACATAGAATCTCCCAGAGCCATAATCACAACAACTGATGAAACACCGATAATAATCCCAATCATAGTGAGAAATGAGCGCATCTTGTGTGCCATGATAGATGAAAAGGCAAATTTCAGATTCTGCATCTTAGTTTTCCTCCTTTTCTAACTGAGCACTATCAGACGAAATAACCCCATCTCGAATGACAATCTGGCGTTTGGCATAAGCAGCGATCTCAGGCTCATGCGTTACCATGATAATGGTTTTTCCTTCTTTATTTAGTTCAACCAATAGTTGCATGATTTGATTACCTGTTTTGGTATCCAAGGCTCCTGTCGGTTCGTCTGCTAGGATAATAGAAGGATTGTTTACCAAGGCACGCGCAATAGCCACACGTTGCTTTTGACCACCAGATAATTCCGAAGGCAAATGATGACTACGTTCTGTCAATTCAACCTTATCTAGATATTCCTCAGCTAACTTGCGACGTTTTGAAGTCGAAACTCCCGCGTAAATCAAGGGCAATTCTACATTTTGCAGAGCATTGAGTTTGGATAGAAGAAAGAATTGCTGGAAGACAAATCCGATTTGTTGGTTACGGACCTTGGCTAGTTGTTTTTCACCTAGTCCAGCCACTTCTTGACCTTCAAGATAATACTCTCCACTGCTTGGTGTATCCAACATCCCAATGGTGTTCATGAGGGTTGACTTACCTGAACCGGATGGTCCCATGATGGCAACAAATTCACCCTCATTCACTTCTAGGTTGATATTTTTGAGAACCTGCAGTTCTTGGTCGCCATTACGGTAGTTTCTGCAGATATTTTTTAGACTAATTAGTTGCTTCATCAGCCTTCACCTCTTTTCCTTCCTCTAGAGAAGACGTTGGGTTACTGATGACCTTGACTCCATTTGTCAGACCTGAAGTGATTTCTTGGTTGTCTGCATCAGCATTACCCAAACCAACTTCCACTTTCTTGGCCTTTTTCTGCTCGTCAAGCACCCAGACATAGTTCTTATCATTTTCAGTCACAACACTTGTTAGAGGAACCAAAATAGCTTTAGTCTTGTTCTTGACCTCAACACTTACTGAGAATCCTTGTTTCAAGTCACCGATTTCACTTGTAACATCGATGGTATATGGATATTTAGAACCAGAATTACCACCTGCTGCGGCAGTAGCTGCACTTGCTGCTTCACCATTGTTTTTAGGGTAGTCAGAAATGTAGCTAATCTTACCAGTCCAGCTCTTATCTTGGTAAACTTTAGAAGTAAAAGTTACTTCTTGACCTACAGATAAGTTGGCGAGGTTATATTCAGACAGTTCCCCCTTAACTTGCAAGTTTTCATTACTTACGACATGCACTACCACTTGGCTAGCTCCTGTTGGAGATTTAGAAACATTGTGGTTGACTTCGACCACAGTTCCCTCTAGGGTACTGAGAACCGTCATGGCATCCAACTGACTTTGAGCCTTACTTAATTGTGCTGCTGCATCTGCACGGGCATCACGAGCATCACCTAATTGTGCATCAATAGAGGAAACTGCATTTCCTGAAACTTGCGCTGGAGTTTGGGCTGTTGCACCTTCGCCTCCTGCTGGCGCTGGTAACTGTGGAGCCGGAGCTGAGGCGGCTTCATTTCGTGCTTGATTGAGTTCGTTGATATGACGATCTGCCTTAGCTACTGCTCGACTAGCTGAATCATAGGCAGCCTGAGCTTCTGAACTACTGTACTTGACTAAAGCCTGCCCTTCGCTGACCTTATCACCCACAGAAACAAGGATTTCATCTAAATCTCCCTTACTAGCATCAAAATAAACATATTGTTCATTTTTTGCTGTTACTGTCCCTGACAATAAAACAGAAGATGCGACGCTTCCTTCCTTGGCAACAACAAGATGAGTAGGCTCATCTTTTACAGCAGTCTGAGATGGTTGTCTAAAGAGCAAAATCCCCCCAGCACCTAATACAACTACACTGGCAGCACCGATTGCTGCATACAATTGCCACTTTTTAGCTTTACGATTCTTCTTCATAATGAAACTCCTTTTTGATTTAAAGTTCTTAACAATATTATATAAAAATTAGCAAATATAAACAATAACAGTTCAGAACGAAATAATGACATTTCGGGATTTAATTATTGTTCGGAATCTATTTTTTATCGCCATTGTACTAGTTATATAATACACTTTATTTTTCCTTTTTGCAAGCCTTTTCTTTAATTTTTTTGAACGTAGCAGATTTTTGCAATCACATCAAAAAAAAGATAGAATATGACTATCAAAAAATGACACTCTACTATTTAAAAGAGTACAAAGGAGTTTTCAATGAGAGAATATGATATCATTGCTATCGGTGGAGGTAGCGGAGGAATTGCTACCATGAACCGTGCGGGTGAACATGGAGCCAAAGCAGCCGTTATTGAGGAAAAGAAATTAGGTGGAACCTGTGTCAACGTCGGTTGTGTTCCTAAAAAAATCATGTGGTACGGAGCGCAAATCGCTGAAACTTTCCATCAATTTGGAGAAGACTACGGTTTTAAAACTACTGATCTTAACTTTGACTTTGCAACCCTACGTCGTAATCGTGAAGCCTACATTGATCGCGCTCGTTCTTCTTATGATGGCAGCTTTAAACGCAACGGTGTAGACTTGATTGAAGGTCATGCGGAATTTGTAGATTCTCATACTGTCAGCGTAAATGGTGAACTGATTCGTGCCAAACATATCGTGATTGCTACTGGTGCCCATCCAAGTATTCCTAATATTCCTGGTGCAGAACTAGGCGGCTCTTCTGATGATGTATTTGCTTGGGAAGAATTGCCAGAGTCAGTTGCTATTCTAGGTGCAGGTTATATCGCTGTTGAATTGGCTGGCGTACTCCATACCTTTGGTGTCAAGACCGATCTCTTTGTTCGTCGTGATCGTCCTTTACGTGGTTTTGATTCTTACATCGTTGAAGGTTTGGTAAAGGAAATGGAAAGAACAAACTTGCCACTTCATACTCACAAAGTCCCTGCCAAGTTAGAAAAAACTGCTGAGGGCATTACCATTCATTTCGAAGATGGTACTAGTCACACAGCTAGCCAAGTTATCTGGGCTACAGGTCGCCGTCCAAACGTTAAGGGCTTGCAACTTGAAAAAGCTGGAGTGACTCTGAACGAACGTGGCTTTATCCAAGTGGATGAATACCAAAATACTGTTGTTGAGGGAATCTATGCTCTAGGTGATGTAACGGGCGAGAAAGAACTGACTCCAGTTGCAATCAAGGCTGGGCGTACCCTATCTGAACGTCTCTTTAACGGAAAAACAACTGCAAAAATGGACTACTCAACTATTCCAACTGTTGTCTTTTCACACCCTGCTATCGGAACTGTTGGTTTGACAGAAGAGCAAGCTATTAAAGAATACGGTCAAGACCAAATCAAGGTTTACAAATCAAGCTTTACTTCTATGTACTCTGCTTGCACTTGCAACCGTCAAGAAACACGTTTCAAATTGATCACAGCTGGTTCTGAAGAAAAAGTTGTCGGACTTCATGGAATTGGCTACGGTGTTGATGAAATGATTCAAGGATTTGCTGTTGCTATCAAAATGGGAGCAACCAAGGCAGACTTTGACGCAACTGTGGCGATTCACCCAACTGCATCTGAAGAATTTGTAACTATGCGTTAATCGAAATCATGACCACCCGTCAAACGGGTGGTTTGTACCAGGGCTATAAGCCCAAATTACCAGCCAGCGCCTAAAGACGCT